>JAGNNB010000262.1 GCA_017990865.1 Lysobacteraceae bacterium | reverse complement strand
GCGACGTGCGTGCCGGTGGTGATGTGGATGTAGTACTCCTCTTCGTCCGGCTTGAACGCATACGCGCGAACGAAATCGTGCAACGCGGCGTAGACGCTCTCGAAATCCCACGGGTCCGCGATGTACATGTCGTGATCGCGCACCTCCGTTTCCGGCGAAATCTGCGCCAGATCCTCGACGACCGTGCTCAGCACGCGCGCATAGCGACGACGGTCGCTCAGCAGTTCCAGGCGGTCGAGCAGGAAGTCCTCGTGCATGCCCAGCGACACCGTGGGCCGCCATTTTTCCCAGCGTCCCGGCCCGGTGCCGGCGTCGAGCTGGGTACCGAGCATGCCGAACACGATTTGGCGCTTCGCCATGATCTGTTCCGATAAGAAACGATACAGAAATATACATTACTGGCATCGGCCACAGCCATCGATTTGGCGGAATTCGCATGAGAATTATTTAAAATCAATAAGTTAAAAGTAATTCAGAAAAGTTGGCACGGCCATTGCAATACGCAGGGCAACCCCGAACGGGCATTCCCGACAGGAGACACCGATGGCCAACACCGCTCTTTTCGCTTCCCACCGCGGCGCTCACGTGCCGGCGACCGACGCTTGCAACGAGGCCGGCGGCATCGCCTACGCGCGTCGCCCGGAGGCCGCGCTCGCGCTGTACGCCGCCACCGGTTGCTTCAACGGCACTTTCTACGCGAACGCCGAGCAGCAGTTGGACGTGGTGCTGGGGCTGTGCGCGAAGGTCGATCCGCGCTTCGTCGCGAAGACCGCGATCTACGCGCGCCGTTCCGCGTTCATGAAAGACATGCCGGCGCTGTTGTTGGCCAGCCTGTCGCTGCGCGATCCCGAGGCCTTCGCCGCCGCGTTCCCGCGCGTCGTCGACAACGGCCGCATGCTGCGCAACGTGGTGCAGATTCTGCGCAGTGGTCGCGTGGGTCGGAGATCGCTGGGCTCGTTGCCGAAGCGTTTGGTGCGGGCGTGGTTGCAGGACGCGTCGACCGATCGGATCGTCAACGCCGCGATCGGCAACGACCCGTCGTTGGCGGATGTGATCAAGATGGTCCACCCGAAGCCGGCCGACGCCGAGCGCGAGGCGCTGTACGCGTGGATCATCGGCAAGCCCTACGACGCGGCCAAACTGCCGGAGAAGGTGCGCGCCTACGAGGCGTTCAAACGCGACCCGCAGCGCGCGATGCCGGACCTGCCGTTCCAGTACTACACCGCGCTGCCGTTGAACGCATCGCATTGGAAAGCGTTGGCGACGCACGCTTCGTGGCAGACCTTGCGTCAGAACCTCAACGCGTTCGCGCGTCATGGTGTGTTCGCGGATAAGTATGTTTTGCGCAAGGTCGTGGCGAAGCTGGCCGACGCCGACGCGATCCGCGGCGCCCGCGCGTTTCCGTATCAGTTGTTGACCGCGTATCAAGCGACTGCCGCGCTGCCGCGCGAGATCGCCGATGCGCTGCAGGACGCGATGGAAATCGCGACCGGCAACGTGCCGACGCTGACGGGCGATGTGGTGGTGGCGGTGGACGTGTCGGGGTCGATGGCCTCGCCGGTCACCGGCGTTCGCAAGGGCGCGACCACCACGACCCGCTGCGTGGACGTGGCGGCGTTGATCGCGGCCTGCGTGCAGCGCAACAGCCCGCAGGCGCGCGTGATGCCGTTCGACACCGCCGTGCGCGAGGTGCGAACGAATCCGCGCGACAGCGTGGTGACGCAGGCGCAGCGGCTGGCGAAGCTGTGCGGCGGCGGCACCAGCGTCAGCGCGCCGTTGGCGCAGTTGAACGCGGAGCGCGCGAACGTCGATCTGCTGGTGCTGGTGTCGGACAACGAGAGCTGGCGCGATACGCGCGGTTCCGGCGCGACCGAGACCATGCGTCAGTGGGCGCAGATCAAGGCGCGTTGCCCACAGGCGAAGTTGGTCTGCATCGATCTGCAGCCGGTCGCGACCGCGCAGACCGTCGAGCGCGAGGACGTGCTGCATGTCGGCGGCTTCAGCGACGCGGTGTTCGACCTGCTCGCGAATTTCGCGGCGGAAGGCGCCGGCGCACGGCGCTGGGTCGAGAAGATCGCGAGTATCGAGTTGTAAACGTTCAACGCCCGACCGGCAATGGGGCCGGTCGGGCCGGGGGAGAATCAGTTTCGAGTGATTGCGAATGCTCGCCGGACTACATTGGGTTCCGCCGGTTCGATTCCGGCAGTCCGTCGTCTTCTTGTCGCAGGCACTCATCGTATCGCCATCGGCGATCGCGAATGCTGGGAAAACTACACCCTATGACGGTCCAGGTCGCGGGTTCGAATCCCGCCCGCCGCGAATCCGTGCGGCGGTAGCTCAGTCGGGTAGAGCAGGAACGTTTTCCCGATCTTTGTCGCGATTGTCGATGGTTTTTACAAAAAGCGCAGTCGATTCGTTGTTCTCGGCCGCGCACGAAGTTTCATCGCATCAATATCGAGAGGGGAGAAAAACCCATGACTTGCAACACGCAAAACTCTGCGCCCCTGATCTGGGCCGTGCTGGTCGCGGCGATCTTCATCTGGGTGGTTTATGCGTTCGCTTCCGCGAAGCGCAACGCGCGCAAGATGCTCGAAAACCGCAAGGAGCGCCTGCCCATTCTGGACGACGCGCCCCGAGTCGGGTCGCGCTACGATCTGCGTTTGTCCGACGGTCGCGTCTTCGACAACGTTGAACTGCTGGGCACGACGGATCCGGAACCGGGCGCTGCTGCGCTGGGCGATTGGAGTACGTTGCTGATCGTCGGTTTGCCGAACGGCAAGAAAGCCTATCTGCGACCGTACGCGGTTCGGGTGATTCAGGAAACCTGATCGTCTCGATTGATCGACTCATCGCTTCAGGCCGCAGGCGCGGCATCGTTCATGTCGCACGCCGAATGACCGCGGGGGCCAGTTCGAATCCCGCCCGTCGCAAGACGGTAGCTCAGCCCGGTAGAGCATTGAAATAACGTCCCGTCATCTTCGTCGCGGCCGGCGATCCCTCCGAACTGTCATCCCGAGCGGAGCGAGGGACCTGCTTCGGCTCGGCTCGAAGCGCATCACGATGCGCATCCATCGGCATCCGTGTTGGTGTTATGCCAGTTCGATAAAAGGCGACAAGCGCGCATCGCGCCCTCGTCGCCGCACTTCTTTCACATGCGAGAATAGGTTATGCAACCCTTGAATCACGACGTTATCCAAGACCCCGGCGCCGCGCCGATCAAGCTGTGGACCCGCGGCGTGCCATTGGAAGACGAGGCGCGCAAGCAACTGCAGAACATCGCGAAGCTTCCGTTTATCCATCGCTGGATCGCGGTGATGCCCGACGTGCATTTGGGCAAGGGCGCGACTGTTGGTTCGGTGGTGCCGACCATCGGCGCGATCGTGCCGGCCGCGGTGGGCGTGGATATCGGCTGCGGCATGATCGCCGCGCGCACCACGCTGACCGCGAGCGATTTGCCGGACAATCTGGCCGAGATCCGCAGCGCGATCGAGCGCGCGGTCCCGCATGGCCGCACCGCGGAGCGTCACGCGCGCGACAAGGGCGCGTGGGAGAACCCGCCCGCGCTCGCGATCGACGGTTGGTCCGAGCTGGTCGCCGATTTCGAGAAAATCTGCGAGCGTCACCCGCGCCTGAAGAACACCAACAACCTCAAGCACCTCGGCACGCTCGGCACCGGCAATCACTTCATCGAGATTTGTCTCGACGAAGAGCAGCGCGTGTGGTTCATGCTGCACTCCGGTTCGCGCGGCGTTGGCAACGCCATCGGTTCGCACTTCATCGAGCTGGCGAAGCAGGAAATGCGTCGCTGGATGATCAATCTGCCGGATCAGGATCTCGCGTATCTGCCGGAAGGCAGCCAGTACTACGCGGATTACGTATTCGCGGTGAATTGGGCGCAGCGTTATGCGCGCATGAATCGCGAGATCATGATGCGGCATGTCGTCGAGGCGGTGCGCCAGGCGATCCCCAAGCCGTTCGAGGCCCAAGCCGAGGCGGTGAACTGCCACCACAACTACGTGCAGATGGAGTACCACTTCGGCAAGAACGTGCACGTCACCCGCAAGGGCGCGGTCAGCGCGCGCAAGGGCGAGTTGGGCATCATCCCGGGCAGCATGGGCGCGAAGAGCTTCATCGTGCGCGGCCTGGGCAACGAGGATAGCTTCTGCAGTTGCAGCCACGGCGCCGGCCGCGTGATGAGCCGTACCCAAGCGAAGAAGCTGATCTCGCTCGACGACCACATCGCCGCCACCGCGCACGTGGAATGCCGCAAGGACGCGGACGTGGTGGACGAGTCGCCCGCGGCGTACAAGTCCATCGATGCGGTGATGGAAGCGCAGAAGGATCTGGTCGAGATCGTGCATACCCTGCGACAGGTGGTGTGCGTCAAAGGGTGAGGTGCCGCGCGCATGCGCGGCACTGCCGCGCAGCAGCCCCGAACGCCCGTACAGGGATGTGCGGGCCAGGCGATCTGGAACCGGTGATGCGCCGCCATGGATGGCATCGAGCGAAAGAGTGGAATCCGCAAGCCCCCACAGACCCGTCGATTGAGCGACTTTCGTTCGCCGTTTCCCACGAAGAGCGGATGACCGCTCAACCGCGCGCTCGTCCCGATTTCACAATGCGAAAGCATCGAGAAGACCACCATGCACGACAACGACCTTCTAAATGCGTTTTTCGACAAGGCTCTCGGAGCCAAATTCGACGTACCTTTCCATCTGTCCGACGAAAAGAAGTGCGTCGTTTTCGTCGATAAATCCGGGGGTTTCGGCGATATCGAAATCTACGCGGACGACGGCGAGCTGACGGTCTTTTTCGGCCGTTTCACGCATTCGCACTTCGGGTGCTATCGACGAGGCGCTACGCAAGACGACGCGTACGACGAGGCGGCATCCGATGTCATCGACACGCTCCGCAAGACG
The DNA here is from genome assembly GCA_017990865.1 of Lysobacteraceae bacterium. Lineage (GTDB taxonomy): Bacteria > Pseudomonadota > Gammaproteobacteria > Xanthomonadales > Xanthomonadaceae > Lysobacter_I. The sequence continues at coordinate 172 of JAGNNB010000262.1, read as the reverse complement.
TTTTCCGGAGAACTTCTCTTTTTCGGCAATGCGAGCGCGGGAGGTTATGAGCCTGCTGATCCGTCGTACGAGTCATGGTTCTCCGACATCGAACGCTTCGCTTGGCCCAAGAGCGTTCGCTAGGCATTTCGCTTGGCGATCGAACGCACGCATCCTATTCTGACCCCATGAA
>JAGNNB010000261.1 GCA_017990865.1 Lysobacteraceae bacterium | reverse complement strand
TTTCGACGACGCGATTGCCCTTCTTCCACTCCAGTCCAGTGGTTTCGGTGTCGAGGACGACCTGTCTCATGCCGATCCGCCCATACGATGCTCGCTCATGCGATGCCTACCCGTTCTTTGAATTTGGTCGCCTCGTCGCGCGCCAACGTATCCACGCGCTCGTTGTCGGGATCGCCGGAATGGCCTTTGACCCAATGCCATTCGATGCGATGCCGCTGCGTCGCCAGCTGCAGCCGCTCCCACAGATCGCGGTTCTTCACCGCGTCGCCGCCGGCGGTTTTCCAGTGCCGGCGCAGCCAGTTCGGCATCCATTCGGTGATGCCCTGGCGCACGTATTGCGAATCGGTCCACACGCTCACCACGCAGGGTTCGGTCAGCGTCTCCAGACCGACGATCGCCGCCATCAATTCCATGCGGTTGTTGGTGGTTTGCGCTTCGCCGCCGGAGAGTTCGCGTTCGCGTTCGCCGTAGCGCAGCAGCGCCGCCCATCCGCCCGGGCCGGGGTTGCCCAGACACGCGCCGTCGGTGTGCAGTTCGACCTCTTTCACGAGGCGCTCCTGCGGCGCCGCGTGTCGGCTTGATCGACCCGCACGCGCAACGCGGCCGGCACTTGATCGGTGAGCGGGCGCGGTTTGCGCTGGCGAATCAGCGTCATCGGAATGGTGCGTTTATCGGCACGTTGGACATAGGCCGCGCGCAAGCCTGCGCCGGCCTGCGGCAATTCGGAGAGTTCCATCGCCCATTGCGGCCCGATCCCCTGCGCGTAAGGCTCCGGGGCGAGGCCGACATCGCGCAGCAATTGGCGCAGATGCGGCGCATCCGCGCCGCGCAAACCGCGGCCTTGCCAACGCAGGCGATACGGCGAAATCGGATTCAAGGCCAGCAGATGCAAACGGCCGCCGGGCACCAACGCGCGCGCGCATTCGGCGAGCAACGCGCCGCTGCCGGCGTTGCGCAACGAGGTGACGTGCTGCAACACCACCGCACCGAGCGATTCGGTGGCGATCGGCAGCGGCAAACGGCACAAAATCGGCCCGCGCCAGCCTTCGGCGGAGATGCACAACCGCAAACCGCGGCCGATGCTCGCTGCAGCGAGATCTGCGGCCAGACGCGTCTCATCGTCCGTATTCGCATCGTCCGCATCCCCATTCGACGCCGCCGTCGAGCCGACGGTGGGATGCTCGTACGAGACCGCATTCGATCGCCCGCTTGTCGGCCCATTCGCCGGTCCGATCCACAGCCACGGCAAACCGGCGTGGGTGTTGCGCAGCGCTTCGGCGATCAAGCCCTGCTCGCTGTCGAGGATCGCCTGTCCCGCCGGGCGCTCGAACCATTGCGCCGCGGCGTCGAGATCGTGAAGGCGGCGATAGGACAGGTCGGACATGCCGACATTGTAAGCTGAGGGCTCCCGCCGTCGCCCGCCCACGCTTCCACCGAAGGATCGTCGCCTCATGCGTCTCTTGCCGCTGCCCGCCTTCGACGACAACTACATCTGGACATGGGCGGACGATGACGGCCGTGCGTTGGTGGTCGATCCGGGCGATTTCGCCCCGGTCTTCGCCGCGGCCGACGCCGGCTTACGACCGGAAGTCGTCTTCATCACCCATCACCACGGCGATCATGTCGCCGGACTGGCCGCTTTGTGCGAACGCTGGCCGACGCTGACGATTTACGCGCCCGAGGATCCGCGCATCGCCGATCCGTCGGGCTCGATAGAGTCGGGCTCGATAGAATCAGGCTCGATCGCGTTCCATCGCGTCGGTGAAGGCGATGTTGTGGATGCGCTCGGCCATCGCTTCGACGTGCTGAGCGTCCCCGGCCACACCCGCTCGCACATCGCCTTCGTCGAACGCGACGCGGCGGTACCGCTGCTGTTCTGCGGCGACACCTTGTTCAGCTTGGGCTGCGGACGTTTGTTCGAGGGCAGCGCCGAACAGATGCTGGCGTCGTTGGATCGTCTGGCCGCGCTTCCCGGCGCGACGCGGGTGTGTTGCGCGCACGAATACACGCTGGCCAACGCCAAATTCGCCGCCGCGGTGGATCCGGACAACCCCGATCTGCACACGCGCATCGCGCAGGCGCGCGCCCAGCGCGATGCGGATCTTCCGACCTTGCCCATCACCATCGCCGAGGAATGCGCCGCCAATCCGTTCCTGCGCAGCGACAGCGCGGCGATCCAAGCGAGCATCGCGGCGCGTTTGGAACGCTCGCCCGCCGAGATGAGCCGGCTCGACACCTTCGCGGAATTACGCCGCTGGAAGGACGGGTTTCGCTGACGGCTAAGAGCCTGTTCAAACTGTTCCTGCCCCACCATACGGCAGCCGATGGCACGGGGCGCATGGCACACTAGCGTCCCGTTCGATATTCCGAGACGACGAGACCAGCATGGGATTCCTCCAAGGCAAACGCGCCCTCATCACCGGCATCGCCAGCGAACGCTCGATCGCCACCGGCATCGCCGAAGCCATGCACCGCGAAGGCGCGGCGCTGGCTTTCACCTACCAGAACGACAAGCTCAAGACGCGGGTCGAGAAAGCGGCGGCGGAATACGGCTCCGATATCGTGCTGCCGCTGGATGTGTCCGAAGACGCGCAAATCGAGGCCTGTTTCGCCGAGCTGGGCCAACGCTGGGACGGTTTCGACATCCTGATCCACGCCATCGCCTTCGCGCCCCGCGAAGCCATCGCCGGCCAGTTCCTCGACGGCCTGACGCGCGAGAATTTCGCGATCGCGCACGAAATTTCGTCGTATTCGCTGGCGGCCATGGCGAAGGCGGCCCGCCCGATGATGACCGGGCGCAAGGGCTCGATCCTCACCCTCACCTATCTGGGCGCCGAGCGCGCGCTCGCCGGCTACAACGTCATGGGCGCGGCAAAAGCCAGCCTGGAATCGACGATGCGCTACCTGGCCTACAACCTCGGCCCGGAAGGCACGCGCGTCAACGCGATTTCCGCGGGGCCGATCAAAACCCTCGCCGCCGCGGGCATCGGCGGCTTCCGCAAGATTCTCGGCCACGTCGAGCAAAACGCGCCGCTCCGCCGCACCGTCACCATCGAAGACGTGGGCAATGTCGCCGCCTTCCTGTGCTCGGATCTCGCGGCCGGCGTCACCGGCGAAGTCACTTACGTCGATGCTGGTTACAACATCCTGGGCATGACCGGTCTCGACGGCGACTGAACGCGCGCGATGCGAACACGATTCGCATCCCCCGAACGCAACGAAGCCCGGCATCGCCGGGCTTCGTTGTTTTAAGAGCCTGTTCAAAATCGTCGCGAGCGATGGGGATTTCGCGCCGCCCGCAGCGCAGAAAGCGCAGTGTACGTAGCGGTACATGAGCATTTCGAGCAGCGGACGGCGCGAAAGCACCGAGCGCAGCAGATTTTAAACAGGCTCTTAGCGATCCGCCGAGAAGGCGACCGAAATGATGCGCTATCGAAGCGTCTCACGCTTCGGACCGCTCATCGCGATGCCGCCGATCAGAGTCGATCCTCGGCGATATCGATTTTCATCTTCTTGCGCGCGGCATCGACGATGGCTTTCGTGTCCACGTCGCCCAAACGCGGCGCCAACTGCTGTACGAAGCCTTTGCGCTCTTCGTCGGTCACTTCGGCCGCATCGCCGCTGGAGATCTTGGTGACCGCAAAGACCACGTACTGGGCGGGCCCGACTTCGACCGTGCCGTAAGACGGCTTGTCGGCCTTCGGCGCCTGCACCTCGAAATAGGCTTCGACCGCTTCCGCAGTGGGCATCGGCGCGCCGCGCGGCACCGAGGGCACGTTGGCCATCGGCAGCTTCAGATTTTCCGACACCGCCTGCAGGGTTTCGCCTTTGTTCAAGCGCGCCAACACGGCATCGGCCTGGGCTTTCGCTGCTTTCTTCGCGCGATCTTCGCGTACCGCAGCGACGACTTGCGGGCCGACTTTGGTCAAGGGCTGCACCGCTTCGGGTTGATGTTCGACGACGCGAATCAACACGCTACGGCTGCCGTCGATTTCGATCGGATCGCTGACCATCCGATCCTGCTTGGCGGATTCCGAGAACGCTGCGCGCATCACCGCCGGATTGCTGGCGATCCCCGTCCCGCGACCGCGCGCGAACGGACCGATGCGCTGCACCGTGAGATTCGCCGCTTTCGCCGCGGGCGCCAGCGACGTCGGGCTCTTCAGCACTTCGTCCACGACCTTGTTGGTCAAATCGTTGAATGCGCGCTCGCGGCCGCTTTCGAGCACCAAACGCTCCAGCTCGGGAAGCGCTTCCTCGAACGACATCGCTTTACCGCTCTTGATCTCGCGCACTTGCACGATGTGATAACCGAAATCGGTCTTGACCGGGCCCGAAATCGTGCCCGCGGGGGTCGCGAACACCGCATCCTCGAACGGCTTGACCATCTGACCGTTCTGCGCGATCCAACCCAAATCGCCGCCGGTCGTTTTGGAGCCGGCGTCGTCGGAGTTCTGGCGCGCCAGCGTCGCGAAATCGGCGCCGCCCTTGGCCTGCTGCAACAACGACTGGGCGCGGGTTTCGGCCGCCTTCTGTTTCGCCGCATCGGCGCCGGCATCCACGGCGACCAGGATATGCGAGGTCATGCGCTGCTCAGGTTCGACGAAACGGGCTTTTTCTTGCTCGAAGCGGGCCCGCAACTCTTCCTCGTCGCTGATATCCGGCATGGGCAAAGCGCTGCCGTCGATCTCGACGTATTCGAGCGTCACTTGTTCCGGCGAACGGAAATCGTTCTGGTGCGCCTTGTACCACGCGGCGATCTCGGCAGCCGGCACCGGCGTGTTATCTGCAGCGGGCGCCGACAGCGTGAGGAACGACACATCGCGCGTTTCTCTCAACAAAGCGATCAAGCGCTGCGTCTCGCTCTTGGTCAAGAACGCAGAACCCGACAAACGCGCGGCGATCAGGCTCTGCTGCAGACTTTGCCGGATCTCTTCTTCGAACTGTTTCGACGTGCGCGCGGGATTCATCGACGACAACGCCAGTCGATAACGCTGCACGTTGAACTTACCGTCGACCTGGAACATCGGGATGGACGCGATGTAATCCTTGACCTGCTCGTCGCCGATGGCGAAACCGGCGTTCTCGGTCGCGATC
>JAGNNB010000260.1 GCA_017990865.1 Lysobacteraceae bacterium | reverse complement strand
CGATCGCCGCTGAAACCCGAAAACACAACTTTATCGGCCAAGGTTCCGCGATAGCGCGCCAAGACGACGATCGGCCGCTCGGCGAACAGATCCGGCACCCGCCCGGGCAGCATGTCGTAGATACGATTGTCGCCCCAGTCGGTCTGAATTTTGGTCATCAGCGGACGGTCGATGTAGGCGCGCATACGCCCTGCCACTTCCTCGCCCTTTGAGCCGTCTGACACGAGGAAGAGTTCGCCTTCGCCCGCACGCGCCAAACGCTCGAGCACGGAGGCGTTGAGCCATTCGCCGACACCGAATGTGAACGCATTGGCGCGATCCAGACGGCCTCGGATGAGCTTCGATACATCACCGCCGGCCGCGATAGCGCCGTCGGTGACGATCACCATCGTGCGCGACATGCCGGGCGTTTCGGGCAAGTCGTACGCGGTCTGCAGGGCGGAGGCCAGCTCGGTCCCGCCGCCGGCATCGGTCGCGTCGATCGCGGCGATGGCGCGCTTGAGCGTTTCGGGCGTGGCCGGCAACGAGCCGGATGGAGAAAGCACGCGCGATCCGCCGGCGAACAACACGACATTGAAACGATCCGTCGGCTTGAGGGTGGAGAACAAATCGCGAATCAAGCGTTTGGACACATCCAGCGGTTGTCCGTTCATCGAACCGGAGACATCGACGACGAAGATGTACTCGCGCGGCGGCACCAGGGCGGCATCGGGGCGTTGCGGCGGTTGCGCCATCACCAGCAAATAGCCGCCATCACCCTCGGGGTAGGCCAGTGCGCCGACGGCGATCGCATCCCCGCGCAAGGTGTAGCGCAACACGAAATCGCGCGTGGCGGCGGTCCCGTCGTCGTCTTCGACCGTCAAACGCGCCTCGTTCGGCGCTGATTTGCGCACCGCGATGCGATGGCTCGGACTGTCCAGACTGGCGATCGCGGTCGGCGCGGTGATCGCGGCATCGATGCTCAATGCGAATGCGCTCACGGCCGGATCCGACGAGCGCGGCATCGCGGTGTCGGGGTCTCCAGGGCGACTGTACTTGACCTGCGGCGCGGTATTCGGGAAGAAAAATTCGTAAACGCCGTCGGTCGGCACCAGCAATTCGACATAACGCAATTCGACATCGATGCGGTCGCCGGGCAGCACATTCGCCACGCTCATGCGAAACGCGTCGACATCCTGTTGTTCCAGCAACGTCGCCGAACGCCCTTCGCTTTTGGCTTGTTCGTAGGTCGCCCGCGCCGCTTGGCGCTCGCGCAATTCGGCCTCGATCACTCGGGTACCGATCGTCATCTTCACCGCGTAAACGGTGGCCCGCGAAGACGCCGGGAAGACATACACCGCTTCGATCGCTTTGTCGCCGCGGTTTTCGTAGGACTGTACGACAGCTACATCGGCGCCGACGCCGACGATGGTCGCGTCGACCCGCGTCATGGTCAGCGGCAGGTTTTCGACTTTCTCGCCCGCCGCATACGCTTCGAAGTAAGGCGTTGCGCTCTTCGCGCGGGATTCGGCGGCCGAACCGACCAGGGGAACGACGCAGAGCAACAAAGACAATGCGCAGATCGCACTGCGCAACCTATGGAGGCGATCTGGCGACATACGAGCTCTCCCCTGTCGTGGCGTCGCGTACCACCATAACCAACCGATAGGCGAAAAGACAAGCGAGCCCGCGCCGATCGGATCGACCGAGCGCGTTGGCGACGGAACCTCGCGGAAGCTGCCTCGTCGGTCGCCGCTGCAGCGCGCCTACAACGCCGCCAACGCCTCTTTCGCTTCCTTCATCTTCGGGTCGAGTTTGAGCGCGGCTTGGAACTCGGCGCGGGCCTCGTCTTTGCGCCCGGCTTTCGCCAGCACTTGGCCGAGGCGGTAGCGGGCGTTTTGCGGTTTGGGGTCGTCGCTGGCGCGGGGCATGGTGAGGTAAACGCGCAGCGCGGCTTCGCCTTCTTCGAGATAGCGGCCGGATTCGGCGGCCAAGCGGCCGAGTTGGTACTGCGCTTTGTTGAACTTCGGCGCTTCGGCGATCCATTTCTTGATCGCGGTATAGGCGTCGGGCCAGCGCTTGGCGTCCTGGTAGAGCACGATCAACTGCAGGCGCAGCGCAGTGTCGGCGGGTTTGAGCGCGAGGGCCGATTCGAGAAAACCGATCGCCTGCGGCGTTTTCTTTTCGTGCATGGCGATTCGGGCCTGCGACGTCAGCCCGCGCACGCGATCGTATTTGCCGATCGCGGTCGCTTGCGCGCGCGCTTTGTCGATGCCGCCGCCGATGGCGCTCGGCGCCTGCAGATAAAACTCGATCAACGCGTAGCGCGCCTCGACCAAGGAGGGATCGAGTTTGACCGCGCGCTCGAAAGCATCGCGCAGATCGGGCGCCAACGACATCTTGCCGATCATGCCCACTTCGCCGATGCGATTGCCGATCGCGTTGCCGAGCCAGAGGTGCGCCTGCGGATCGTTCGGCGCGAGTTCGACCGCGCGTTCGCCGGCCTCCACCGCTTTTTCGTTGCGCTTGGCGTACACACGCGCTTGGGTCAACGCGACCCAAGCGCTGCCGTTTTTCGGTTCGGCCTTGACCAGTGCTTCGGCCGCGGCCAGCGCGGAAGGCGAGCGGGTTTTCAGCAGCGCCTGCACTTCGGGGACGCCCGCGAAGGCGGCGGAAGCGGCGAACAGCGAAACGCACATCAGCGCGCTCGCGGCATACATCGCGCACGCCCGGAGGGCGTTCGGTACGACGGAACGGACGGATCGAAGCATATGACTCTCCCCAATGATCGACCGCACGTTAGCAGTTCGCGTTCGGCCGCGAGTAGGCCGACGGTCGCTGGGCGGCGTGTCGCCGAGCGATGAGTCAGCCCACGGTTATGATCGCCGCATGCCTTCGTCTTCCGCGGTTTCCTCTTCCCCCGTCCTCGCTTCGCCGCGATTCCGCGTCGTGATCTTGGGCGGCTACGGCTTGTTCGGCGGGCGGATCGTGCGCGCGCTGGCGCGGGACGCCGGCCTGCATCTGATCGTCGCCGGTCGCGACCGTGCGCGGGCGGAGGCGTTCGTGGCGTCGCTCGACGCGCCGAACGCGAGCATCGAAACCGCTGCACTGGATACCGAGGCCGCGGATTTCCCCGCGCGCCTGATGGCGCTCGCGCCGCAGGTCTTGATCGACACCGCGGGCCCCTTTCAAGCACGTCAAGCACGTCAAGCGCGGACGCAAGCGCCCGACGACGACGCTGCGGGTTCCAGCGCCTATCGCGTCGCCCGCGCCGCGTTGGCGGCCGGCGCGCATGCGATCGACCTGGCCGATGGTCGCGATTACGTGCGCGGCATCGTCGCCTTGGATGCGGAGGCGAAAGCCGCTGGGCGTTGGGTCGTGTCCGGCGCCAGCAGCGTGCCGGGATTGAACGCCGCCGTGATCGAAGCGCATCGCGAACGCTTCGCAGAACTCGACACCGTGGAATCGACGATCTCGCCGGGCAATCGCACGCCGCGCGGCTGGGCCACGACGCTGGCGATCCTCAGCTACAGCGGCAAGCCGTATCGCATGTTGCGCGACGGCGTGTGGCGCACCGCACATGGTTGGCAATCGCTGCGACGCTTGCGGGTCGCGGGCGTCGGCGCGCGCTGGGCGGTGCGCTGCGAAGTGCCCGATCTCGATCTGCTGCCCGTGCGCTATCCGAGTTTGCGTACGGTGGAATTCCGCGCCGGCTTGGAACTGTGGCGCATGCACTTCGGGTTGTGGCTGGCGACGTGGCTGGTGCGCGCGGGACTCGTCCGCGATCTGCGCCGTTTCGGAAAACCGCTGTTCTGGCTGAGCGAACGCTGGCAAAAGATCGGCAGCGATGCCGGCTTCATGCATGTGCGCTTGGGCGGACGCGGGCACGACGGCGCGCGTCAGCGACTCGATTGGACCTTGATCGCGCGCAACGGCGACGGCCCGCAAATTCCCGCGACCGCCGCTGTGCTGCTGACCCGCAAGCTCGAGCGCGGCGCCCTGCCCGGCGCGGGCGCCACGCCGTGCCTGGATTTATTCACGCTCGACGAATTCTTGGAAACGCTGGACGGTTACGCGATGGAAGCGCGGGTGGAGACGATGCGCGAGCGGGAATGATCGCAGCGCTCGCGCTTACGGCACATCCAAGGCGCCGCGGTAATGCACCAACATGCCGGCGAACGGCAGCGCGGCGCGCACATCGAAACGATAGCGGCCGTCTTGCTCGAATTCGCGGGCTTCGACGCCGGAAAACGCGCGCACCGGCAGCGGCAGAATGCCGAGCGCGCGCACGCGCACGACGCGCCAGACGATCGCGCCATCTTCCACGCCGACGCGAAACCCGAACGTCACCAAACCCAAACGCTCGCAGAGCAATCCGTCTGCGTCCCAGAGCGTGGAACACATCGCGTGCTTGCCGACGCGCCGCGTCCAGATTTCACGGCGTTCGTCGGCGACGATCTCCACTTCGATCGGGCCATCGCCCGCGGGCGGCAGTGCGGTGGCCCATCCGCACAATCGCGCGAGCGCCGTGGCGCCGCGTTCGACGGTCACATCGCCGCGGTAGACCACTGTGCCCGGGCGATGATGCAAACGCTGCACGCAGTCGGGCGTGCGGTCGATGGCATCGCCGAGCAAGCGACGAAACAGCGGCGGCGCGGTCTTCATCGTGCGTCCTCTCCCGATCGATTCATTCGAACCACGCCAAGGTCGCGATACGCCCGGTGCGCGCATCGCGGCGATGCGAGAAGTAGCGCGCGGGGTCGGAGATCGTGCAGATGTCGCCACCGTACACCCGATGCACGCCGACGCGCGCCAGGCGCATGCGCGCGATCGCAGGTAGATCGACTAACCAGTGCCCGGCTCGCGTCGCGATGAACGCAGCGTCGGCCGCTTCGCCCCAGGCGAGAAAGCGTTCGCGCACCTCAGCGCCGATTTCGTAACGCGCAGGGCCGGCGCAGGGGCCGATCCAAGCGAGCAGGCGTTGCGGCGGCGTGCGCATCGCCGCGACCGTCGCTTCGAGCATGCCCGCCGACAACCCCGGCCAACCCGCGTGCGCGGCGGCGATTTCGCGGCCGTCGTCCGCGGCGAACACCACCGGCAGGCAGTCGGCGGTCAGGATCGCGAGTAC
>JAGNNB010000259.1 GCA_017990865.1 Lysobacteraceae bacterium | reverse complement strand
ACAAGGCAAGCCATGCGACGGCGTAAAGGATTTGCCAATGCGCGGCCAAATCGAAGGCCCACCCGAGCGTGCCGCCGGACGCCGGCATCAGTCGCGCGAGCCATGGCGTGAGGAAACCGATCGCGACGAATGGCAGCAGCCACGGCGCGATCCGTGCGCGACGCTGCAGCGTTCGCGCGAGTACGGCTCGAAGCCCGGGTTTCGGCGTCGTCGGCGGACTCACGGCGCGCCGAGAATGAGTTCGACAGGCTCTTTCGCCGGCAGCGCGACGCGTATCGGTTTCGATTCCAGATCGCCGTCCTGACGCATCGCGTTGCCGCTTTCGGATAGACGCGCGATGAGTTCCACTTCGCGTAGCGCGGACAGTTTCGCGGTCGGCATCGGGCTATCGCCGTCGTCGAGGACGACATCCAACGGCAACGCGCTCATAGGATGTTTTTCGACCGCGACCGGCATCGGCGGGCCGTTCGGTGCGCGCGCGATCACGAACACCGTGGCGTCGCCGCGCAGACGCACGCGGGCGGCGAAATCGGGATCGAGCGAGACCTTCACGCGCACGCCAGCGGCAGACGCGGCGGCGGGCGCTTCGGCGGCCGGCGGCAACGGCGGCAGCCCCGCCTCCTTGCGCGCGGCGTCCACTTCTTCTCGCAGCGTTTTGGCGTTGCCGGCGTCGAGTTGCGCCAGCAGCGGTTCCCACATCGCGGCGGCATCCGCGGCTTTGCCGCGCTGTCGCAAGGTGAGGCCCAGAAAAAAGCGCGCGCGCTGGTGTTGCGGGTCTTGTTTGATCGCGCGTTCGAGATAGCTCACCGCGCGTTCGTCGAACCGTCGTTCGCCGCTCGCGCGCATCCGCGCTTCCGCCGCGGCGACCAGCTCCGAAGCCTGCACCGGCGCATCGGTCTTCGTCATCGACAACGCGCGCTCCCAGGTGTCGCGGGCTTCGATGTCCTTGCCGAGTTTCACGTAAGCGTCGGCGAGCAGGATCAGGCCATCGCGATCCGGCGCGTCCGTCATTTTGCGTTCGAGAATCGCCACCGCTTCGGCCATGGTTTGCGGCGCGCGCAGATTGTCCGCATCCAAGGCGGCGGGCGTGCCGACCAAGCGGTAGACGCCCAAGGACGCGGCGGCGCAAGCCAGCGACACGGCGATGGCGATGCCGGGTTTTTCGCGCCAGATCGGCCGCAGCACGAGGGCGAAGACGGCGACGGACAGCGCGATGGACAGTATGGCGAACAGCGGCATCACCACTCCTGGGCTTCGTCGTCGGACGGTGCGGGCGACGAGGCCGCGCTGCGCGCGCCGCGACGACTCAATCGGAACGCCACGACCGCGCCGCCGAGTACGACCAGCGCAGGGCCGAACCACAGCAGCCACGTCGTGGACGAGACGCGCGGGCGATACAGTACGAATTCGCCGTAACGTTCGACCAGAAAGTCGCGGATTTCCGCATCGCTGCGGCCTTCGCGCATCAGGTCGAGCACTTCGCGGCGCAGATCGCGCGCGATTTGCGCGTCCGAATCGGCCAAGGATTGGTTTTGGCACATCACGCAGCGCAGTTCGACCAGCAGATCGTGGAATCGCCGTTCTTCCGCGGCGTTGCGGAAAGTCGGCGGTCGGCGATCACCTTCGGCCTGCGCCATCGCGGCGGCGCTCCAAAGCGATGCGACCAGCAAGCATGCCGCGAGCGCAACGCCGGGTGCGCGACTCAGCGTGTTTCGAAGCGCGCGTCGCAATGCGTCGTGCATGCGCGCAAACGACTTTCCGAACGCCACGGCGCGCGTCGATGCGCTCATCGCTCGCGCTCCAAGGTGTCGATCAGCGGCAGCAAGCGCTGTTCGAGCAAGGGCATGGTGGCACCGCCGAGGCGCCGCCAACGCACGACGCCTTTGCGGTCGACCAGGATCAATTGCGGCGTGGTGGTCAGTGGGATCACGCCCGGCGTACTCTGATCGATCTGCACGAGGCTGAATTCGTAGGGGTCGCCGTAGCGCGCCAGCCATCGCAGCGCGAGCTCGGGTTCGTCGTCGACGTTGTAGCCGATCAAGCGGACCTTGGCTTTCTCGGCGAACGCCATCAAGACCGGATGCTCTTCGCGACAGGTCAAGCACCAACTCGCCCAGCCGTGCAGCAGGTAAACCGTCCCGAGCAGATCGCGTTTGGAGACGGTTTTCGGCGCGGTCTTGCCCGGTTGCTCCAGCACCGGCAGCGAGAACTCGGGCATCGTGGCGCCGATGCTGTTTTTCTCGCGGGCGTCGAATTCGACTTTGCGCTGCGCTTCGCCGATCGAATACATCGCCATCAGCACGGTCGCGACCAATACGCCGGCCATCGCCGTTATCACCAGCCCGATCTTGAGTTTGGGATGCATCCGCGAAGCTCCTGTTCCTGTCATCGTGCGCGTTCCGCCGCTTCCAGCGCCGGCAGCAGTTCGTCGCGCACGATCGCATCGGTCATGCCGCCAACGTGTTTCCAGCGCACCACGCCGTCGGCGTCGATCAAAAAGGTTTCCGGTGCGCCATAGATGCCGAAGTCGATGGCGGTACCGCCCTCGATATCCTGCAGCACCAGCCAATACGGATTGTTGAAACGTTCGAGCCAACGCAGCGCGTCCTCGCGCTCGTCTTTCCAGTTGTAGCCGATCACGCGCACCCGCTTGGTTTCGGCGAAGCGCGTCAGCACCGGATGCTCGGTCTGGCATTCCACGCACCAACTGCCCCACACATTCAGCACGTAAGGCGCGCCGCGCAATTCCTGGGAAGTCACGATGCGGTTGGGCTCGTGCAGCGCCGGCAGCGCGAATTTCGGTGCGGGCTTGCCGATCAGCGGCGAGGGCAGGGCATCGCGATTCTCGTCGAGGCTGAGCCAAACGCCCGCGCCGAGCAGCACCGCCAGCGCGAGGAAGACGAGCAGAGGAAGCCAGCGTTTCATGCGGTCGTCTCCGCTTCGCTTTGAGCCGGTGTCGGTGCGAGTGCCGCTGCCGTTGGCGCCGAGGCCGGAACCGAATCGCGCGCGTCGAGGCGCTCGCGCGCGCTGCGGAAACGTCGATCCGTCGCCGCCAACAAGCCGCCGAGCGCCATCAACAGCGCGCCGCCCCAAATCCAACGAATGAACGGTTTGATTTGCACGCGCACCGCCCAGGCATCGCCGCCGAGCGGTTCGCCCAACGCGACGAACACATCGCGCGCCACGCCGGGGCGGATCGCGGCTTCGGTCATCACTTGGCCGCCGCTGGCGTATTCGCGTTTCTCCGGATGCAGCACCGCGACCAGCGTGTCGTCGCGCAGCAAGCGCACGGTGCCGCGGCTGGCCATGTAGTTCGGACCTTGCGCGCGCTCGACGCCTTCGAACACGAACGCGTCGCGGCCCAGCGTCAACGTCTGCCCCGGCCTCATCGCGATCTCGCGCTGCTGCAATTGCGCTTCGACCAACAGCACGCCGATCAGGAACACCGCAACGCCGGTATGCGCGAGCAGCATGCCGCCCATCTCCGCCGTGTAACGTTTGCCGGGCGCGGCGCTACGCCAACGCCGCAGCGCGAATAATGCGGTGCCGCCGCCGACCCACAGCGCGCCCGCGACGCCGGCCGCGGTTTTCCAGGGGCCCTGCGGCGCCTGCGCGTAGGCGAGAGCCGCGGTGACGACCGCGAGCGCGGCCCAGGGCAGCATGGCCTTCAGCGGACGCGATGCCTCGTCGCTGCGCCAACGCGTCAACGGGCCGAACGGCAGCAACAGCACCAAGGGCGCCATCAGCACCACGAACATCAGCGAGAAGTAGGGTGGCCCCACCGAAATCTTGCCCAACTCCAACGCATCCGCCAGCAGCGGATACAGCGTGCCGATCAACACCATCGCGGCGGCGGCGGCGAGCAAGACATTGTTGAACACCAAGAGCATTTCGCGCGATGCCGGCGAGAATTGCGAGGACGCATTCGCTTCGCCCGAAGAGGCTTCGGGCGCGCGCAGCGCATACAGCAGCAACGATCCGCCGACGACCGCCGCGAGGAAAATCAGGATATAGACGCCGCGGCCGGGATCGGCGGCGAAGGCGTGGACGCTGGTGATCGCGCCGGAGCGCACCAGGAACGTGCCGAGCAACGACAACGAGAACGCGGCGATCGCCAGCAGCAGCGTCCAACTGCGGAAGCTGCCGCGTTTTTCGGTGACCGCTTGCGAATGCAGCAGCGCGGTGCCGACCAACCACGGCATGAAGCTGGCGTTTTCGACCGGGTCCCAGAACCACCAGCCGCCCCAGCCCAATTCGTAATACGCCCACCAACTGCCCAGCGCGATGCCGAGCGTCAAGAATGCCCAGGCGACATTGGTCCACGGCCGCGTCCAGCGCAGCCAGCGCGTGTCGATGCGGCCGTCGAGCATCGCCGCGATGGCGAAGGCGAACGGCACCGACAAACCGACGTAGCCCATGTACAGCATCGGCGGATGAATGATCATCCCCGGGTCTTGCAGCAGCGGGTTGAGGTCGCGTCCTTCGGCGGCGGCGGGCAACAAGCGCGCGAATGGATTGCTCGCGAACAACAACAACCCCAGAAATCCGAGCGAGACGAATCCCATCGCGCCGAGCACGCGCGCGACCACTTTCTGCGGCAGCGCGCGCGAAAATGCGGCGACCGCAGCCGTCCACAGCGCCAGGATCAACGACCACAGCAGCAGCGAGCCTTCGTGCGCGCCCCACACCGCGGTGAAGCGGTAGATCGGCGGCAACAGCGAATTGGAGTTCGCCGCGACGTAGCGCACCGAAAAATCCTGAACCAGGAACGCATGGGTCAGGATCGCGAACGCCGTGCCGACCAGGAGAAATTGCATCCACGCGGCCGGTCGCGCGACCGCCATCCAACTGTCGATGCCGCGCTGCGCGCCGACCATCGGCAGCACCGTCTGCAGCAGCGCCACCACCAGCGCGAGGATCAGCGCGATCTGTCCGAGTTCGGGGAGAAAATGCGGCGTCATGCGGCGTCAGCGCGTCTTGGCGTCGGTGTCGGCCGCGCCGTCCGGCGTCTCGGCGACGTTGTGCTTCTTGTGCGCCAAACCCATCTTGTCGGCGACTTCCTTCGGCACGTAGGTTTCGTCGTGCTTGGCCAGCACTTCCTCGGCCACGA
>JAGNNB010000258.1 GCA_017990865.1 Lysobacteraceae bacterium | reverse complement strand
GCACCGAAGCGGCCGGCGACATCGCCGGCGCGCTGCACGAATACGAAACGGTCGCGCAGGGGTTCACCGGCGAGGAAGCGCGCGTGCGTTACGCGATGCTGCTCAAGCGCGACGGCCAAACCGAGAAGGCCGCGCAAGTCTTCGCCGAAGTGCTCAAGCGCGCGAAGGTCGCGCCGAGCTACTACCAACGCGAACAACGCGAGTGGATCGACATCGCGCGCCGCGAAACGGCGGTTTGAAGGGGCGCGCGAGCTTCATCGACGGCGCCTTGCGCCACCGGCGCACGCGCAGCGACCCGCACGGGTAGCATGCGCGGATGCGACAAGCGAACGCCCCGTTGACATGGCGACCGCGCCCGGCCGAGGCCGCCTCGGCGCCGGTCGTGGTCGGCTTCAGCGGCGGACTGGATTCGACGGTCCTGCTGCATCGGCTCGCCGCCGATCCCGCGATGCGCGCGCACGGTCTGCGCGCCGTGCATATCGATCACGGCCTTCATCCGGACGCGGCGCGCTGGGCCGAACATGCGCGGATGGTGTGCGCTGCGCTCGGTATCGACTGCCGCACAATCACCGTCGCCGTACCGCGCGACAGCGGACTGGGCCCCGAAGCCTCCGCGCGGCGCGCGCGACGCGTGGCCTTCGCCGAAGCGCTGGCCGCCGGCGAGGTGCTGGCGTTGGCGCAACATCGCGACGACCAAGCCGAGACCTTTCTGCTGCGCGCGCTGCGCGCCTCCGGGCCGGACGGTCTGGCGGCCATGCGGCCTTGGCGCGCGTTCGCGTCGGGCTGGATGTGGCGCCCGCTGCTGGACGTACCGCGATCCGCCTTGCTCGCCTACGCCGAGCGCGAAGGACTGCAGTGGATCGAAGATCCGAGCAATCGCGACGAATCGATCGATCGCAACTGGCTGCGCCATCGCGTATTGCCGTTGCTGCGCAAACGCTGGCCGCAGGCCGATGTCGCCCTCGCCCGCGCGGCGACGTTGTCGGCGGAGGCGTCGGATCTGTTGATCGAAGGCGACGACGCGGCGCTGACGCAAGCGCGCGCCGGTCGACACGACGAAGCGCTGTCGCGACGCGCGCTGTCGACGCTCGCCCCGGAAAGACGCGCGCGAGTCTTGCGGCGCTGGGTCGAAACCCGCGGCCTGCCGCCGCTACCGGCCGAAGGCGTGGCGCGGATCGAACGCGATCTGCTGCCGTGCGCGAACGATCGTTCGCCGGTCTTCGCTTGGCACGGCGCGCGCATCGCGGTGTGGCACGACGCGCTTTACGCCTTCGACGATGCCGCGCTGGCGGGCGACGCGCTACCGCCGGATTGGTCGGTCGAATGGGACGGCCGCGCGCCGCTGACCTTGCCGAACGGCGACCGTCTCGCGCTCGCCAACGCCGATTTCGATACCGCTTCCCTGCCCTGGTCGCTGCGCGTCCGCGCGCGGCGCGGCGGCGAGCGGATTCGCCTGCCGGGCCGAACGCATCGTCACGCGCTGAAACATCTGCTGCAGGACGCCGATATTCCGCCGTGGGAACGCGCTCGGATGCCGGTGATCGACGCGCTCGACGGCGAGACCCTGGCGGCCGGCGATCGCATCGTCTCGGCCGCACTCGACGCCTGGTTGCGGGCCGCGAACGCCGAATTGCGCTGGCTGCGCGAAGACGACGCGGCCGCATCGCGCGACGCATGAGCCTCCGCGCATGAAAATCCTCGCTTCGCGTTCTACACTTGGCGCATGAGCAAAAAGACCGCGCCCGCCGCCGATGCCGCAACGACCGCACCGGACTTCGAAGCCTCGCTGGATGCGCTCGAAGCCTTGGTGGAACGGATGGAACAAGGTCAACTGAGCCTGGAAGACTCGCTCGCCGCCTACGAGCGCGGCGTCGGTCTGTACCGACGCTGCCAACAAGCGTTGGAACAAGCCGAACTGCGGGTGCGGCTGCTCAGCGACCCCGAACGTCCCGAAGGCGCGCAGCCCTTCGGCGACGATGCCTGACACGGCCGTGACCGAATCGGCGGTGACCGAAACTGCGGTGGCCGCATCGCTGGCGCACTGGCGCCGACGCGTCGATATGGCCATCGCGTCCACGCTCGATGCCGCCCTCTCTCGGACGCCCGAGAACCAACGCTTGCTCGCCGCGATGCGTCACGCCGCCTTGCTCGGCGGCAAACGCATGCGGCCCTTGCTGGTCTACGCGACTGGCGCGCTGCTCGGCGCGGACGAAGACAGTCTCGACGCGCCCGCCGTCGCCGTCGAACTGATCCACGCCTATTCGCTGGTCCACGACGACTTGCCTGCGATGGACGACGACGCCCTGCGTCGCGGGCAACCCACCGTGCATATCGCCTTCGACGAAGCCACCGCGATCCTGGCCGGCGATGCGCTGCAAACGCTCGCGTTCCAAACGCTGAGCGAAGCGCCGCTGCCCGCCGACACGCGCATCGCGCTGGTCGCCGAACTCGCGCAGGCCTCCGGCATCGCCGGTATGTGCGGCGGCCAGGCGCTCGATATCGAAGCCACCGGTCGCGGCGGCGCCATCGCGCTCGCCGATCTGCAACGCCTGCATGCGCTGAAAACCGGCGCTCTGCTGCGCGCCGCGGTGCGCTTCGGCGCGATCGCCGCGCAAGCGCCCGCCGATGCGCGCGCAGCGCTGGACCGCTACGCCGACGCGCTCGGCCTCGCGTTTCAGATTCGCGACGATCTGCTGGATGTGGAAGCCGATAGCGCGACACTCGGCAAAACCGCGGGTAAGGACGCCGCGCAGAACAAAGCCACTTTCCCCGCCCTGCTCGGCATCGACGGTTCGCGCGCGCGGCTCGCGGAACTCGCCGTCACGATGCACGAGGCCATCGCCGGTTTCGGCGAACGCAATGGATTCCTCGCCGAATTGGCGCGGCAGGTCGTCGAGCGGGATCGCTGAGCGCCTTCGATAAAAGCGGATCGGTTAGGCAGATCGCTTGAGGCCGATCGATCGAGACGCATCGAATCGTCGAAACGCATCGGCCCGAACGGATGCGATTTCGTCGAAAAAAACGACGGGCCGGAAACCGACCCGTCGCGCAGTTCGATCGCAGCGGAGCCCTGAGGCCCCCCGCGCTATCGCACGAAACGCATGATCAGACGAAACGCATGGTCAGCGGATAACGATAGGTCTGGCCATCGAAGGCTTTGTACGCGGCGACGATGGTGCAGACGATCCAGACCAGCGCCAGCACGATCCACAGCGGAATCGCGATCACCAGCCCCAGGCCCAGCGTGAACACCACCAAGACCACCGTGGCGATCGCGTAGATGAACATGCTGAGGTTGAAGTTGAGCGCTTCGCGGGCGTGTTCGGCGGCGAACGGCGAGCGGTCGCGGACGGCGAACCAGACGATCAGCGCGCCGACGACACCGGCGATCCCCGCGAACCAACTGGTCACCAAGGCGGCGAGCAAGGCCACCAAATGCGCCGCGGACGCCATCTGGCGATCGCTCGCGCTGGGGCCGACGCTGGCATCGGCGGGGGCCGAAGGCGCGACGACGGGCGTTTGCTCGGCGTCTGCGTGGAAATCGGTGTTGAGGTCGGTACTGGTCATGGCGTAACCCCTCGCGGATGAAGGATGGCGCGGCGCGAAGATCGCCGCGAGACCATGATGGGGCCGGCCCGGGGGCGCACAACCCAACCGAAGACATACGTGCCCACGTCGTCGAGGCGCGGCGTCGTACGTCGGTTCGCTCGAGCGCTCAGCCGTTCACCAGCCCCGACATCGCCTTCACGGCGGTGCTGTCCGGGAACACCGTGCGCTCCAACGCGGCTTCGGGCATGCGCAGATGCGCGGCCAGCAGGCCTTTGAACAGCGCGCGCATGTCGGTCGTCGGACGCAGATCGCGGCCATCGAGCAATTGCGCTTTCGCCAGCCCCGGCCAATCGCCCGCGATCCGCCCGCCGCGCACCGCGCCGCCGGCCAGCAGCGCGTTGCCGCCGACGCCGTGATCGGTGCCGGCGCTGCCGTTGGTCGCCACCGTACGGCCGAATTCGGTGACCACCACGACGACGGTCTTCTGCCACAGCGCGCCGCTGCCGTCGCGCACCGCGCGCAGGCCGGCGTCGAGTTCGCCGAATTTGCGATCCAGCGCCGCCGCTTGCCCGCGGTGCGTGTCCCAGCCGGTGTCTTCGACGAACGCGATGCGCGCGCCGTCGGCGCCTTGCATCAAGGTCGCGGCCGCGGCCATCGCCTGCGGTAAACCGAAACCGTTGCCCAAACCGCGTCGTTTCCCACCGGCCGCGTTCGCATCGCCGTCCAGCATGACCTCATCGGCCTGCATCGCATCGGCGAACGCCGCGGCGAGCGTCGGATCGGCGGCGTACAGCGGCTGAAGCTGGCGCAATAGTTCGTCATCGAGATCGCGCGGCAATGGCGGCGACCAGATTTCGGAATTCGCCGCGCCGCGCATCGCCAGCGGCATCACTTGCGCGATGGCGATACCCGACGCCGTCTTGCTCGACGCGTCGCGCGCATCAGACATCGCGCCGACGCAGCGGCCCAACCAGCCGTCGCGCGCGCCGCCGGGGCGATCGGTGCCGTTCTCCAGGCAATCCTGCGCATCGAAATGCGAACGCTGACGATACGGCGGTGCCACCGCCAGCACCGGCAACAACTGTTTTTGCGCATACAAGCCGTGCGCGAACGCGAGCTTCGGATGCAGGCCGAAACTGCCGTCGAGCTTCAACGGATTCGGAACCGCCAGCGCGCCGCGCGCGCGGGCGTAGCCCGGATCGGCGATAGGCGGCAACAGATGCAAGCCGTCCATCGCGCCGCGCAACAGCACCACCAGCAAGCGGCGATCGTCGCTGGCGACGGAGGCAGCGGCCGAAGCGAACCGCGGATACACCGTGAGCATCGCGCCCGCGCCGAGACCGGCGAGACCCGCGAGAAAACGGCGTCGCGACGGATCGAGCATCGTTGCCGTCGTCGTTTCGACGGAGGAGGAAAGCGTGTTGTCGGTCTTTCGATCGTTGCGCATCACACTCTCCACTGGAACGCGGGGCTGGAAAACAACAGGGCGAACCCTTCCTGCGGCGAACCCGCGCGACGCAGCAGTGCGCCGAGGTCGCCGTCGGCGACTTCGCCGAGCACATCGTTCGCCAACATGTACGG
>JAGNNB010000257.1 GCA_017990865.1 Lysobacteraceae bacterium | reverse complement strand
GGTCGCGATCGATTCCGAACGCGGGCGCATCGCATTCCCGGCGGGCGAAGCGCCGACCGGCGCGCTCACCGCGGATTTCCGTTATGCCGCAGGGCACGCCATCGGCGCCGGTCCGCATGCGCGTACCGATTTGCCCACGCCCTTGCTGACCGTCGCGCGCACCCGCGATGCGCAATTCTCGACGCTGCAAGCGGCGATCGCCGCCGCACCCGACGGCGCGGCGATGCCGGTGGTGATCGAAATTCTGGATAGCGCCGTCTACGAAGAGGCGTTGGACATCGATAACCGACAATTCCCCGGCGGCCTTGTGCTGCAAGCGGCGGAATTGCAAACACCGTATCTGATCAAACCCGCGGCGGCGACGCGCTTGTTGCGCGTGCAGAATTCGACGATCGCATCGCTGACGCTCGATGGCCTGTGCCTGTCCGGCGGCGATGTGCGTATCGAGGGCGCCTGCGATGCGTTGAATCTGCGCTACTGCACGCTGCAACCGTCGACGGTCGCTCTGCGCGTCGCACAGGCGACGCCGTGCGAGATCGCCTTGAATGCGTGCATCGTCGGTGCGACGGTCGTGACCGTCGCCGGCGGGCGATTCGTGGCGCAAGACAGCATCCTGCAGCATCCCTCGGCGACGGTCGAAGCGCCCGCTGCCGGCGCGGCGTTGCAATGCCTCGGCGGCGAAATCGCGCTCGATCGCTGCACCGCATTCGGCGGCGTCGCCGCGCGCGCGGGCCGCGTCTCCAACAGTCTGTGTTACGGCCCCTTGGCGTTGACCGATGGCGGCTGCGTGCGTTTCTCGCGCGTGCCTCGGGCCTACGCGGGCGACATTTTCCGTTGTACCTCCGCAACACCGATTTTCGTGTCCACCGTCTGGGGCGACGCCGGCTACATGACGCTGCATAACAACGCCGACCCCGTCCTGCTGCGCGGCGGCGAGGAAGGCGGCGAAATCGGCGCGTTCTACGGTTTCGGTTTGCCGTGGCGCAACCAGAACATCGGCCTGCGTTTGGCCGAATCCATCCCCGCGGGGCTGACGCCCATCCAGGTCCGGGTTCTCCCGCGGCCGCGTTTCAAAGGAAATTCGCCGCTATGAACAGCGAAATCGGCAAAGTATCGTTCGACGAAGTCAACCATTTCGTCGGCGTTTTCCATCAGATGGGGCGCCTGCCGTTGGAGTCGGACTTCAACGAGCAGAACGAGTTGGTGATGCGCATGATCCAGCGCCTCGCCGGCAGCGCGGTGCATACCGGCAGTTCCAACGACGGTTTCCGCATCGATACGCATGTGCTGATCGATCGCATGGAAACGCGTCGCGGTTGGACCAGCACACCCGCGACCGCGGCAGTGTTCGTGGATTACATCGACCATCGCGTCGGCGACGGCAGCCTGGTCTCGCGCGGCGCGACCGCGCTCGCGAAGCGTCCCGACAAACCCATCGACCTCGGCGGTCTGAGCGAAGTGCTGTTCGCGGTGAAGGCCGATAACGTCGCGGCCTTGACGTTCTACATGAAGGACGCCAGCGCCACCCACCCATTCGTCACCAGCGTCGTCTACGCCGATGGCGATTGGACGCTGATGCGCGCCGTGCCCGGCAGTTGGCCGGCCGGCTTCGCGCAGAACGCCGTGGTCGAGTACGGTTTCACCGGTTTGGATAACGATCCGAAGAAGCGCTACGCCTTCGATTTCCTGAAAGCCGATCTACCGCTGCGCACGACCATCGTGCGCACCGATCTGGGCGATCGCTACAGCGTGATTCCGGCGACGGCGCAACTCACGAACGACGACGACCAGCGGATTTTCGGCGGCATTTCGCTGCAGGCGACGCAGGCGACCAGCGTGACTTACGCATTCCCCGAGCCTGTCGACGCATCGCGCTCGCGGATGCTGTACGTGAGCGTTCAACGCACGCCCGCCGCCGCGGCGCTGTCGATCGTGCTCAAAGACGATGCGGCGGTCGCGAATACCCTCGCGTTGACCGGCGCCGTGGTGCTGACCTATGGCGCATGGGAAGTGCATGCGTTTTCCGCGCCGCAAGTCGGTGCCTTCAACTGGGCGGCGATCACCTCATTGACCTACAGCGGCCTCAGCGCGGCGGCGACGTATCGCTTCGGCCCGGTGTTGTTGGAAGCCGACCCCGCGCGCGACCTCGTCGTCATGGGCGGCGACGGCACTGCGGCTGGGGCAGGGCGTTTCTACGCCGACGGCCTGCAGGCGACGAAAGAAGCGCACGGTACGTATTGGACGCAGGCGGATTTGCCGTCGCCCGATCCGGCCGCGCTCGCGCCCGTCGCGGTGGGCAGTCGTCGCGTCGATCTCGCCTATCTCGATGTCTGGGAACGTCCGATCGGCTATGTCGAACATGCCGATCTGCGCGATGTCGCGCTCGACGGCGCCGACACCTGCACGCGCACGCAACTGATCGCGCAAGTGCGATTGCTCAAAGGCATCGAGGTGCCGTTCGCCAACGTCGCGCAACCGCCGAACGCCATCTTGTCCGGATTGCTGGGCATCGGTCGCGGCATCTTGACCACGAAAGACAAGCCCGCCGCGACGATCGACCCCTGTGCCGACCCCTGCGAGCCGAAAATCGAAGGTCCGTACCTGGGCGAGGGCAATCGCCTGTTCCGGGTCGAAATTCACCGCGCCGGCGATGTCGGCGCGCTGCTGGACCCGACGACGGCGCGCTACAAATGGTCGCGCGAAAACGCCGCGACGACGACCGCCCTGATTGAAGACGCGCAGGCAGGCACCACCTCGGTGTTGGTGGAAAAACCGGAGTTGTACGCGGTCGGCGAGTTGATCGAAATCTCCGACGATCTCGTCGACCTGGTCACCGGCGCGTACGAAGACCGCATCGGCCACAGCCACCACACGCGCGGCGAATTGCGCAAGATATCCACCGTCAATCTGCAGACCCGGCGAATCAGTTGGGAAGACGCCAGCGTCGTCGACGCGCTCGAAATCCCGTTCCATCAGCCCTTGCCGCGTACGTTGCGCATCGCTCGCCACGCCAAGATGTCGCGTTGGGACGGCGTGGGCGTTTGCGAGCCCGGCGATATCGTGCTGGCCGACGGCGTGGTGATCGAATTCGGCGGCGAAGATCTGCGCCCGGGCGATTACTGGCTGTTCGCCACGCGCGCCATCGACCGCAGCATCGAGAGCCTGATCGAAGCGCCCGCACGCGGCATTCGCCATCAGTATTACCCACTCGCGTCGATTTATCGCGCGCGCGAGAATCTGGCGTCGCCGGAACGCGTGTTCTGCGAAGATTTGCGGCCGCGTTTCGCATCGTTGAGCGAACTCGACGCCAGCCGCATCGCCTACGATTCCTCGGCATGCGCCACCTACACCGATATTCCGGGTTGGGACAAAGTCGGTACGGTGCAGGAGGCGATCGACGCCTTGTGCATGGCTGACCTCACCGGCGACATGCGCTTGCATAATCGACTGTTGCACGGCATGGGCGTCATCTGCGGCTTGAAACTGCGCTGCAACAAGGATCGCGAAAAAATCGTGCTCACCAAGGGCTACGCCTTGGACAACGACGGCGATCTGCTGCACGCCTCCGGCGATCGTGCGATTCCGCTGGTGCAAAAAGCCATCGAGGGAAATCTGCTGTCCGGTGCCGGCAACGGCAAGATCAACCTTTGGATCGAAAAGGCCGCGACCGGCGTGTCGGTGCATCTGGAACCGCACGTGACGCAAGGGTTCTGGGATTCGGTGTTGGAAGGCACCTTGCTCAAGGACTTCTGGGACAACTGCATCGTCTCGCTGATCGATTCGCTCAAAGCCTTGTTGCTGCCGTTCCCGGATACCACCTTGCCGCTGTCCGATCAGCACAAGCGCGTGATTTCGCTGCTGAACCTGATTTGGCAAGTGGTCAATTCGGCCAGCGGGCCTTACATTTTCGTCTCCAAATCCGAACACGATCTGCTGAAAGCGCTGTACGAGGAAATCCGCGAATTGCTGGCCAGCAAGACCTACTGCGCCATGTTCGATCACCTGCAGCAATTCCCGGAGTATCCGTTCGTCGTGCCGACCGGCATCGACACCATGTTCGGTATGGTGCTGATGCATACGCGCACCAAGCTGGATCCCGACGGACGCTATCTCTACACCTACGGCACCGGCAATCGCATCCAGGTCTACGATGTCGAAGCACGCACCGCCGTCGCCGTGCTGAACTTCCCCGGCGCCAGCAACGTGCAACTGCAGGACATCGCCTTCAACGACGACGGTCGCCGCGTCTACGCGGTCGGTTCGATCACCAAGAGCACCGGCGTGGATTCGATCTTCGCTACGGCCTTCGTGACGCCGGCCGCGAACGTCGGCACCGCCCCGACCGTCACCTGGGGCCCGGCCAGCATCGTCTGCGATATTCAATTCGTGCGTTTGGAAACCCACCTCAAACATCCGGACATGCTGTTCGCCGCGGGCCGCAGCAACGATCTCGCCAGACGCGGGCTGTACCGGTTCAATCCGATGGCGATTCCGCTGGTGCCCAGCCCGTCGTGGGCGTTCAACGCCATCGGGCCGTTCGCGATCGATACCGACGGCGCCAACGCCATCGCGCTCTCCAACAGCGGCAACACGCCGATGAGCGATATGGTCTACAACGGCGTGCAGCGGATCGTGATGGGCGCGCCGGGCCCGGTCGCGTCGCAGGTGCCGGTCGGCAGCGGCGATATCCGCGAGAACGACTTGCTCGCCGTGGACGGGGTGGCCTACATGACCATCCAGACCGGCGCGCAAAGCTTGCTCGTGCGTTTCCCGACCACGATCACCGCGATCCCCCAGATCCAGACCACGCTGCTGCCGGCGCTCAGCATGTATCGTCTGGCGTCGATGCCGATCACCAACACCTTGATGATCGCGGACACGAATACCTACCGCGCGATCCGTTTCGATACCAGCATCAACACGCTGTTCCTTGGGAATCGCATTCCACTGCAGATCATGCCGGTCTCGATGGCGGTCAGTCCGGACGGCAAAGAACTCTATGCGCTGAATCTGATCAGCAATACGGTCAATGCAGTCGATTTGGACCGGCTCGTCGCCACCATTCCGAATTTCATCATGGAGCCGCCGGTACTCCTGGCCGCTTACCGCGAAGAGATGCTGAAAGCCTTCACC
>JAGNNB010000256.1 GCA_017990865.1 Lysobacteraceae bacterium | reverse complement strand
TAAAGGAACCGGCACCGATTATTTCGACGTGGCTGCTCGCACTGGCGCGCGCGCAGACGGCACGCCGGGCGAAGCCGGTCGCGACGACGATATGGCGTTCGCGCCGTACGTCGCCGACAACGCGCGCGGCGTGGCGTTCAAGCACGCGCATTCGCAGGACAACCCCGAGGCCGATTGGGGCCGGCACGTGCATCAGGCCGCGCAATACGCGTTGCGCGCACTGGATCGAGCGTTTCCCGATGCAGCGCCGTTCACGTTCGAAAACACGCGGACCATCGCGGTCGGCATCTCCAACGGCGGCGGCGCGGTGCTGCGCGCGGCAGAAATCGACGACGGTCGCGGCGACAAGCGTTGGTTGGACGCAGTGGTCGCGGGCGAACCCAGCGTATTGGTCGAAGGCGACGGCGCGCGTGCGCTGTACGACTACGCGACCGACGCGGCGCTGCTGATGCCCTGCGCGCTGTTGCATATGAGCGATTTGCCGCAGCCTCCGCTGCAGGCACAGGCGCGCGCGGCCTGGACCGAGCGCTGCGCCGCATTGCGCGCGCTCGGTTTGGTGGAAGGCGACACCGCCGAAGCCCAGGCGCGCAACGCTTATGAGCGCATGCGCGCGAACGGCTGGACCGAGCAAGCGTTGCGCGCCGGGGCGTTGAGCGTCGGATTCGATCTGTGGCGCGCCGTCGGCGTGACCTACGCATCGGCGTACGGCCGTTACGCCGCGGGCGAACATCCCTGCAAGTTCTCGTTCGCGACGATCAATCCGGATGCGACCGTGCGCGCCGCCAGCGCGCAGGAACGCGCGGCTTGGTGGAGCGACGCCAGCGGCATTCCGCCCGGCGCGGGCGTGAACATCGTCGACGAAACCGCGAATACCGACCCGAACCTGGAACGTCTGCGCTGTCTGCGCGCGCTGTGGCAAGGCGACAGCGCCGACGCCGATCGCGTGCGCGTGGGCGTCGCGGCCACGCGCGCCGGTTTGCCGCGCCGCAAACTGCCGGTGACGGTGATCCACGGCGTTGACGACGGTTTGATTCCGATGGCGTTCACCAGCGCGCCGTACGTCGCGAAAGCGAAACAGGCCGGTCGCGATGTGCGCTTCTGGCAAGTCAAGAACGCGCAGCATTTCGACGCGTTCCTGGCGTTGCCGGATTACGGCGCGCGCTATCTGCCGATGTTGCCTTACGTCTACGCTGCGCTCGATCGTACGCTCGCGCACCTGGAAACCGGCGCGCCGTTGCCGGGCGATGCGGTCGTTGAAACCACGCCGCGCAAAGGTCAGCCGCTGACCCGCGAGCATTTGGCGATTCCCTGATTTTTTCGCCGCAGTCCGCTGCGCTCGCCGTCTTTCGGCGCTCGGGCGGGTCGTGCGCTCGTGCGTCGCAGGTCGCCGGGATTCCCGCTACGTTCGGCGTATGATCCCGCTGTGTCGGTCGATGTCATCGGCAGGCCGGAACGCAGAATGTCGAAGTTGTCATCCCGAGCGCAGCGAGGGACCTGTTTGAAGACGAAGACCATTCGAAATCGCCGAAAGCGCTTTCTTCTCGGCTGCCTTCGCAGCGCGATCCCGATCCGCGCGCTCGTCAACGCGATGGTGTTGGCAGTGCTCACTGCTTGCGCGCCTTCGGAATCCAAGCCTCATGCCGATGCGGCGCAGACCACGTCCGCATCGGCGACGGCCGCTCGAAGCCAGGAGACAGCGTCGAATCGCGACGAGCAGGCTTGGTTTCCCGGGAAGCGCGAAGTGACAATCTCCGAACTGTTCGCGGCGCTCTCGACCGAAGCCGATGCGCTGGGTCGCTCGAAGACCTTGCGCGACGAGTACGACGCTCTGCGGAAGGAGCATGGTTTGCGCGATGACGCGCGTCTGTACGCCGATTACCTGCGCGTGCGCCTCGCGTTCGAAGCCACGCGCGTGGGCGGTTTGTGGGGCTTGGAATGGCGCGTGACCGACCGCCAGCCGCAGTCGGACGCGGTTTGGACGCAGTGGCGCGCGTTGGCCGCGCCGAAGGGCACGGCGTGGCCGACGACGACTGCAGTGGCCGAATGCGACGAGTTGTCGGCGCTGTTCGCCGTGGTCGCGCATGGAATGGGGCTGTCGCGGCGTTCGCAGGTCGGGCTGTTTTGGCCCACGTCCAATCATACGGTCGCGGTATGGATCGTCGCCGATGCGGGTGCCGATGCCGGAAAGGGACAGTCCGCGCGCATCGTCGTGCCCACATCGCAAATTTTTCTCGACAGCGCGCAAAGTCTGGGCACCGATGCGTTCGATCCGTGGCGACAACCGCGCATCTACGATTATGGGCGGCGCGACATCGCGATGGACGCGACCTTGCCGGCGCCGCTGGCCCGTTATTTCATGGCGCAAGTCCGTCGCGACGGCGCGCGTTCGCGCGGCGTCCTGCAGGGCATGCGCAATCGGCGCGAATACGAACAACGGCAGGCGAGATGAGCCGTGCCGAGCATCGACGCGGCACCCTGCGCTGCGTCAGGGCGCGGGCGGCGCTTCGGCCGCGCGTTGCGGCACTTTGCGCAGCTTGCTCAGGTCGTAGCCGAGTTCGCGCAGTCGCGCGAGGTGCGCGTCGTAGTCGGTGTCGGAAATGCTCGGCGTGCGCGCCATGATCCACACGTAATCGCGGGCGCTGCGGCCGACGATGGTTTGGGTGTAGTCGTCGTTGAGATAGACGATCACGTATTCGGCTTTGATCGGCCACACGAACTGCATGTTCCAGATCGCATTGCCGGTGCTTTCGCGCACCGTCCCGACCGGGTTCATTACCTTGATCGGCGCATCGTGTCCGCCCTTGCGCTGGCGGAACGTGGTCAGAATCTTGCCCTCCGGCCCTTGCGCATAGGATTCGATCGCATCGTAGGAATCGCGTTCGACGAACGTGGGGATGTGCGCGATAACGTACCAATCGCCCATGAAACGCGGCAGATCCACGCTCGCGACCGGCGGGATTTGCGATTTTCCGCGCGCGCCCGCAGCGAAGACCACGACGGCGATGAGCGCGAGCGCCAGCAAACCGGCGACGACGAATTTGTTCATGAGCGATCTCCCGTGCCCGGAGCCGGGCGAGCGAAACGATAATGCGCGACGCGCCATTCCTGGCCGTCGGCGTAACCGAACATTTCCGCGCAGGCCATCCAGAACATGCGCCAGCGTTGATGCCACAGGTGCGCGCGTTCGGGGCCGTACGTCTCACTTAACACGGCCAGCACCGCATCTCTGTGCGCGTCCTGATTGCGCAACCAATCGTTCGCGGTGCGTTCATAGTGACGGCCGTCGATGTGCCAGCGCTGTTCGATCCGCAGCGCGTCCTGAAACCACAGCAGCGTGTCCGACGCGGGCATCAAGCCGCCGGTGAAGAAATGCCGGCCCATCCAGTTGCGTTCGCCATCGGTTTCGAACGGGTACATCAAAGTCGCGTGCGCGAAGATCTGCACGAACAGCTTGCCACCGGGGCGCAGCCACGACGCGATGTTGCCGAGAAGGCGCTCGTAGTTGCGCATGTGTTCGAACATTTCGATCGAGACGCAGCGGTCGAAACGTTCCGGGTCGAGCTGCAGACGATTGACGTCGGCAGTGAGGACGCGCACGTGGTCGAAACCGCGTTCGCGGCAACGCGCTTCGATGTGTTCGCGCTGCGGCCTCGAGTTGGAGACGGCGACGATCCGCGCATTCGGATAACGCTCCGCCATCCACAGCGTCAGCGAGCCCCAGCCGCAGCCGAGTTCCAAAATGTCTTGGCCGTCGGCGAGTTCGGCGCGTTCGCCGTACAACCGCAGCATCGCCTCTTCGGCCTGGTCCAGCGTTTCGTCGCCATTCGGATAGTAGGCGCAGGAATACTTCAAACGCCGGCCCAAACAGTGTTCGAAGAAAGCCGGCGGCAATTCGTAATGCTGCGCGTTTGCGACGTCGGTATGGATCGCCAACGGGCTGCGGCGCAAGTCTTCGATGCGTTCGCGAAAACGTGCGGCTTGCGCTTCGATGCCGCCGGCGCGTTCGCTTCGCAAGCGATCCTCGCATTGGCGGCGAATGCCGTAACGCAGCAGAGCATCGGGCAACCAGCCGCGCTCGGCCAACCCGATCAGACCCGGGCCGGGTCGGTCTTGGGGCAGGTCTTGCGACATCTCGGTGTTCGTCATGGCGTTTCGATGACGTTTCGTGGCGGCGACCAGTGTCGCGCCAGAGTGGCGAAGATCAGCATCGCCGATATCCAGCCGATGCACAGCGCGAGCAACGGCTGCCACTGCGGCGTCGAGAGCGTCGCCGCCGCACCGACGCGAGCCACGCCGTAATACGCGAGCGGGCCGAACACCGCGCCGGCCAGCGCGGCCACCTGCGGCAGACGGATCAGTGCGGCCATCGAATGCCGCAGCGTCAACGCGAAACAGGCCCACAACGCGAGAATCCAAAGCGGCGCGCCGCCCGAAGGCAGGGCGATGTCGCTTGCGGCGTAACGCACCAAGCCGCTGCGCGCGAGCATGCCGTCCAACACCAGACCGATCGCGATCGCGACGATGAGCAATCGCGCATCCGTCGCGCGGCTGGCGGGGTCGCGGACGCCGAAACGCAAATGCGCCGCCGCGAAGAGCGCCGCCGCCACGACGCCCGGCCACCAAAGCCCGCGCGCCGCGCCGCCGATGACCACGAACCAGACGATTTGATAGCCCAGCAGATTGGCCCAGAACATCATCCCGCCCGGCATACCGCGCTCCGCATCGAATTCGAAGGGCGACCGCCTTCGTGCGGCGCTCGGGTCGCCCGAACGCGCGCACGCGCGGCGGATGCGATCACAACGTCACCACATCGCCCTTGGCCACGATCGGCCCGGTCGGGATGCCGCGCGGCGCGCCGCCGTGCGGCTCGAGCGTGATCGCCAGCACCGCGCCCTGGGCCAGCGCGGCGCGCAGCGCCTCCGGCACCTTGACGGTATGCGCGCGGTCGATCGACACGATGCCCAGCGACTTCGGCGATTCACCCGGCGGGATCAGCCACAACTCGGGTTCGCGACCCTGCGCGTCCGCCGAGGCGGGAACCGGCACCATCAGCACCGTGCCTTTGGCGCGATCCACCGACGCCAACCATCCGGCGCGGCCGTCGTCGCGGGCGAGGGTGGTGACTGGTTTGGTCGCGCTGGGGTCTTCCACCGGAGGTTCG
>JAGNNB010000255.1 GCA_017990865.1 Lysobacteraceae bacterium | reverse complement strand
AAAGCAGACGCAACTGTCGTGCGGTCTTGTCGTGGCGGATGGTCTCGGCCATACGAAGCGTCCGGTGGCGGGAGGCGCACCTTTCGAGGCGAGGCCACGACGGCGCGACGGGTTATCTGTCCATGGGCGGCATTATCGCCCGGCATGCGGGGGATGGACACCCCCGAACGGCGCAGGATGCGGTTTTGCGTTCGCATCCGATCGCGTGCGGCGCCCATCGAGACCCGAGCGACTCCGCCGCCGGGCCCAAGCTTGCCGAGCAATTGTTCGGGCAGCTTATGCGCGACCTGAATTTCGGCCAGCAGTTTTGGCTGGCGAAAAAAGAGTGGCGAACAGAAATTTTGCGGCCGTTCGGCGCAGGCCGCGTCCAGTAGCATGCTGTTTGGGCTCGGCGCCGGATGCGCGATAGGTCGATCCATGCGAGGTCCACGATCCCCTGATGCGACAGTTCGCGCTGCTCCCGCATTTTCGCTATCGTCGCCGCATGCCTTGCTTGCGTTGCCGCCTGCGCCGGGCATACGGTTCGATCCATGTTCCCTCCGCCGAGGAAAACGCCATGCGCCGTTATCTTTTTTCGATCATCGTGTCGATCGCGCTGCTGCCGATGCTCGCCGGTTGCAACATCCGGTTTTCGACGACGCCCGACGAATCTTTGCCGCCCATCGAGCCCGGCACCGAAGTCCAACAGCGCGAAGCGTTCGAGGCCGCCAGATCGATCGTCAAAGCCTTGGACCGCGGCGAGTTCGGCGCGGTCTGGGAAGCGTCCAGTCGGCAGTTGAAAGACACGGCCGGGAAAACGGTCTTCACGACCCTCATGTCCACGACGCGCAAGAGTCTCGGGAAGCCCGCTCCTCGTGGCGCTCCTCGTGGCGGGTTTACGAGCAAGGTCGACGCGCAAGGGCCGGAAGGCGAATACGCCGTGCTCTGGGTGGACACGGACTTCGGCGGGAAAACCGTGACCGAGAAAGTGGTGATGGTGAAGGAATCCGGGCAATGGAAGCTGGCAGGTTATTTCATGAATACGAAACTATAGAAACGTCTTGAGCCCCGCGTCGGGCGATGCGCGCTTCGCCAGCGCCGTCCGTTTTCCATGATCGAATATGTGAGGTCGCTGATGGAACCCATCGAATCCCGCTCCGATGTCCGCCGCGTCTTGTTGGAAGCGGATCCGGCGCAAGTGTTCGCCGCGATCGCGGATCCGCGGCGCATCGCGACGTGGTGGGGGCCGGACGGCTTTACGAACACGATCCACACCTTCGAATTCGTCGAGGGCGGGCGGTGGTTGTTGACGATGCACGGACCGGACGGGAAAGACTATCCGAACGAAAGTCGCTTCTTGAAAATCGTCCAAGACGAATGCGTCGCGATCGAGCATTTTTCCGGGCATCACTTCATTTTGACGCTCGAACTCGAAGCGCATGGCGGTAACACGTGGGTCGGATGGCGGCAGACGTTCGATACGCGCGAGCACTATGAGCGCATCGCATCGTTCGTGGCGACGGCGAACCGGCAGAATCTGGAACGATTAGCGATCGAAGTTCAACGGGGAAAAAGCGCCGTTTGACTTCGATCCCCGAGAGGCGTCGGACGTATTGCGCGAAGCATAAGAGGCGGTTCGTCGTCGTCTTCGCACGCGGCGAGCGGGCTAACGCTGTTCTTCCCAGTCCGCGTCTTTTCCGGCGACGGCGGCCGTGGGTTCACAAGACGGCTTTCGCCAACCAACGTTCGATGCCTTCGCGGTCTCGCGCGCGCAACAGCGCCGGTGCGCGGGCGCGCAAGACGCTGTGATCGAGTTCGCGTACCGCGCGTCGCACTTCCAGCAGGGTGCCGGGGTGCAGACTGAACTCGTCCAAACCCAGCGCCAGCAGCACCGGCGCGAACAACGGTTCGCCCGCCATTTCGCCGCAAACCGCGATCGGTTTGCCTTTGCGCTTTGCGGTGCGGATGGTGTCGTTCAACAAGCGCAGCACCGCCGGGTGCAAGGGCGAGTACAGATCGCCCAGCGCTTCATTCATGCGATCGGCGGCGAGCGAGTACTGCACCAGATCGTTGGTGCCGATCGAGAGAAAATCGATGGTATCGACGAATGTCGGCAGCGCGATCGCGGCCGAAGGCACTTCGATCATCGCGCCGAGCGGCAGGTGATCGGCGATCGCGTGGCCTTGCTCGCGCAATTCGCGATGCACCGAGGCCATCAGCGCACGCACGGCGACGATTTCCTCGCGGCCGCTGACCATCGGCACCAGCACCCGCACCGGCCCGTAGCTGGAGGCGCGCAGGATCGCGCGCAGTTGCGCGCGGAACAGATCGCTGCGGCTGAGCGATAAACGCACGCCGCGCAGGCCCAACGCCGGGTTGGGTTCGTCGGTCAGCGCCAAACCGGTCCCGTCGGCTTTATCCGCGCCGATGTCGAGCGTGCGGATGGTGACGGTGCGGCCGGTCATGCCCAGCACCAGATCGCGATAGGCGCGGAATTGCTCTTCCTCGTCCGGCAGCGTGCGACGCAGGGCTACCGGGCGGTTCATGAACAGGAATTCGGTGCGATACAGGCCCACGCCCGCGGCGCCCAGCGCATGCGCTTCGGCCACGTCTTCGCGCGATTCGGCGTTCGCCCAGAGCTTGATGTCCACGCCGTCGCTGGTGCGCGTGGCTTCGCGGCGCAGGCGATGCAGTTGCTTACGCTCGCGCGCGTATTCCTGCACGCGCGTGCGATGCGCGCGCAGGTCGTCGGCGTTCGGTTCCAGAATCACCAGACCGATGGCGCCGTCCACCACCAGCACGTCGCCGTCGTTCACGCGCTGCAACGCATCGGAGGCGCCCACTACCAGCGGGATATGCAGGCTGCGCGCGAGAATCGCGCTGTGCGACAGCGGACTGCCGCCGGCCGTGACCACCGCCATCACGCCCTGCGTGTGCAACTGCGCCAGTTCCGACGGCGCGACGTTGTCGGTGACCAAAATATCGCCGGCGATGCCCTCCAGATCGGCGTCGCGTTGATGCAGCGCCGCGTGCAGCCGGCCGACGACCTGGTCGATGTCGTCGATGCGACTGCGCAAATACGCGTCATCCATCCCCGCGAACACCGCCGCGATGCGGTCGCGTTGCAGGCGAAGGGCATAATCCGCGGTGTAGCGGCCGGTGCGGATCAGCGCGTCCAGGCCCGCCAACAATTCGGGATCGTCCAGCAGCAGCGCATGCAGATCGAGAAATTCGCCGACCTCATGCGCCAGCGCGCCGTGCAGCCGGTCGCGCAACGCGTGCATTTCGCCGCGAACGGTCTCGATCGCCGCGTGCATGCGGCCGATCTCGGTCTCGATTTCTTCGGCCTCGATCCGCGCCTCGTCCACATCCAACGCATGCGGTAACCGCACGCGCGCCCGGCCGAGCGCGCTGCCGCGCGAAACCCCGTGTCCGGACAGGTCGCGGCGCATGCCTTAACTATCCTCGTCGAATCGTCGTTCGAACAACGCGGCGAGCGCGTCGATCGCGGCCTGGGCGTCTTCGCCCTCGGCGCGCACGATCACCTGGCTGCCTTGACCTGCGGCCAGCAGCATCACGCCCATGATGCTTTTGGCGTTCACTTCGCGGCCCTTGGCGGCGATGGTGATGCTGGCCTTGAACGGCGCCGTGGTCTGCACGAGTTTGGCGGTGGCCCGCGCGTGCAGGCCGAGACGATTGGTGACGGTGAGTTCGCGTTCGATCATGGGTCGATTCCGCACGAGGCGGCGAGAAAGGAAGAGGGGGAGCGACGCCGCAGCGGACAGTCGCACGCGCGAAACGAGCGGGCGCGAAACGAGCCTGTCGCGACGCAACCGAAACGCGGGTCGCGGACGTCGCTACCACGCTCGAAGCGGGCGCGATCAGCCGTCATCGAATATGGCTCCGTTGCGCGCGCCGGCGGCCGCCACGGCGGGCAGTTCGTCCAGCGGCATCTCGGCGTAGTTCATCACCCGCAGCAGCATCGGCAAGTTCAGCGCGGAGACGCGGCGCGTCGGCGTGCCCAGGCGCGCGACCCGCGCCGCGAGATTGCTGGGCGACGCACCGAACAGATCGGTCAGGATCAATACGCCCTCGCCGCCGTCCACCCGACGCAGCGCCGCGCTCGCCTGCGGCAGCAGCGCGTCGAGATCGGCGTCGAACGGCACCTCGAACGCCTCGGTCTTCAGCGGCAATTGACGCAACAAACGCGTCGCCACCTCGACCAGAGCGGGGCCGAGGCCCGAGTGCGTGATGAGCAGAATCCCGACGGCCATGGCGTCAACTTAGCAGACCGGGATGACGCGCCGGAAGCGGTCGCGCGTCTTTTAGTGCAGGTTTTCGTCCAACACCGCATGAAACAGCGCGTTGAGGCCGGGCAGGGCGCTGGGTTTGCGCTCGACCGCGGGCTGCATCGCCTCCAATCGCGCGAGTTGCTCGGTCGCGAAGTCGCCGATGACCGGGATCGGGTCGCCCACCCAGCTTTCGGGTGCGGCGCGTTTGCGGGTCAGCAGATCGTCGATGGCCGCGCGTAGTTCGGGGCGGTCGTCGATGAGGTGCAGCAGTTTGTCGAATTCGATCGGTGCGGGCGTCGCATAGCGTTCCAGCCACAGCACGGCGAGCAGCGGGCGCAGCGCGTAGAAATACTTTTTCAGCGACACCTGCGCCTCGCGCAAGTAGGCGCGCTCGTTGTTCTTGGCCATGCTGCGGTAGTGGTACATGCCGCTTTCCACCGAATACGCCTGTGGTAGCAAGGCGCGCGCGCCCGCGCCGAAACCGCCGCGCTCGATGTAGCGGATCGGCGACTGCACCCATTCGACGAAGGCCGGGTTCGATTTCCAGAAAAGCCGCAACGCCTTGCGCAGATCCCAGCCGTTGAGGTCGATGTCGTCGACGATGGGGTATTCGATCACGTCGCGGCGTTCTTCCAAATCCACCGCCTGATACCAGCGCGGTTCGCGGGCGTAGATGAAACGCACGTCGTAATCGGAATTGGGCGATGCGAAACCCCAGGCGCGGCTGCCGGATTCCACGGCGAGCAGAATGCGCACGCCGTGTTCGGCTTCGGCGCGCGCAAGGCGGTGCAGGATGTCGGCGTGGACATCGGCGGGGATAGCGGGGTGGCTGGGCGGTGCGATGTTGTGCGAGCTCATGAACGTTCCGGTGTCGCGAAGACGGTGATCTCCTCGCG
>JAGNNB010000012.1 GCA_017990865.1 Lysobacteraceae bacterium | reverse complement strand
GAGCGCAGCGAACCCCACCATTGCCATGTCTCCGATGAACCCTTGAATCATCAACAACGTTTCGCCGGGTGCCGGCGCGAACGGATCCTCCGCGATGGTGGGGTTCGCTGCGCTCACCGCCACCCTACTCGCTTCGTTTATTTCTCGTGCCGCCAATTCACCGAGCCGCGATTCTCCACGGTGCTCGATTCGATCTGGATGTCGAAGCCTTTGCGCAGCAGATACTTCAGCGTGACCACCTGCCCGGTACCGAGCAGCGACACGCCGTAGCTCACATACAGCCGCGGCGAGAGATATTTGCCGACGCCCAGCACGCTGCCGCCGAGCGCGCGGGATTCGATCACGCCGGCGTCGTCCAGACCGATCTTCGCGCCGAGTTGCCCCGCCAATAAATTACCGGCGGAGAGCGCGGCGGTTGCGGCGCTGAGTTGGCGGTTTTCGTCGGCGCTGGCGGTGGCGAGCGGGCGACCGAGCGCGAGATACGCCAATGCTTCCGATTCGCTGGTCGCCGGGTCGCTCCACACCTCGGCTTCGGGCGCGGAAGCGCGGCCTGTCACGTCGATGCCGGCGGTGACATCGCCGACCACGCGTTGCGCGCGGATGTCGAGCACCGGGTCGGCGAACGGCGTGTTCGACCACACCAAACGTCCGCGTTCGATCTGCAGTTTCTGGCCGTACGCGGTGTAACGGCCGTCGATATCGAGCGTGCCGGTCGCCACCGTTTCGCGCCCCGGGCGCGCGCGCATACGCACGCTGCCGCCGAGCGTGCCGTCGAGACCGAAGCCGTGCAAACGCACGTCGTCGCCCATCGTCAGCGCCAGATCCAAATCGAGCGGCGCGCTCGCGCTGCGCTGCGGATTGGCGGGGTCGAGCACCACCACATCGGGCGATGCGGACACGCCTTCGCTCAAGCCTTCGAGCGCGATCTTCGCGCTGGTCACGCGCACTTCGCCGCTCACCGCGATCGGTTGGCCGACGGCGTAGCGCACTTCGACGTTCGGATCGACCATCGCGCGCAGTTCGCGCGTATCGGAAATCAAAATATTCTCGCCGCGCAAGGCGAGCCGCAGCGGCGTATCGCCCTCGCGCCAACCCAGCGTGCCCTCCACGCGCAGCGTGCCCTCGCCGCTGCGCACGCTACCGACCAGACGCGCAGTGCCGTCGGGCTGCGCATCCATGCGCAAATCGCCGTCGCGAAGACTCACCGCCAGCGCCGGCAATTCGGTGCGGAATGCGCTGAGATGCGCCTGACCGCCGATGCTGGGCTGGCCGAGCCGTCCGCCCAATGCGATCGTGCCGACCAAGCGGCCGGTCGGCGCGACGATGTCGGGGGAAAACAATTCCATCCACGTCAATTCGCGCGCATCGATCGCGACCTCGCCCGACAGCGGCGCGTCCGCGTCCCAACCGGCGGCGATGCGCGCGCGCACCGAGCCTTCGGCGCGTAGGCCGGCGTCGAGCGTGGCGTCGAAGCGATGCGCGTCGAAGTTCGCGTCGATACGCAGCGCGCGATACACCAGAACATCGCGACGCACGCGGATTTTTTGCGACAGCGCGCCGGCATCGGAACGCAGTTGCGCGGTACCGCGCCAACCCGCGCCGTCGCCGCGAATACGCGCATCGAGCGCGGCGACGCCTTCGATCGACCATTGCGCACGCGCGTCGCGCTGCGGCAATGCGCTTTCCAGATACGGCGCCAACCACGCCACCGGCAGCGCTTGGCCGCGCACGTCCAGTTGTCTCGGCCATTCGCCGCTGGCGCACAGTTCGCCGTTGCCGCCGCCTTCATGGCCGAAACAACTGGGCGCGATCTTCCAGCCGTTCGTCGCGGTCTGCGCGAACGCGGCGGGCGCGCGCAGACGCCATGCGGGGCCGCTGGGCGGGGCCAGCCGCAGCGACGCCACCGTGCCCTGCCAACGCCCGCCGCGCTGGGCGAGATCGCCGCTCAGGGCGAAGCGGCCGATCGCATCGCTGTCGCCGTCGGCGTCGATGCGCAAGGCTTGCAGCGCGCCACTGACGTCGATATGCGCGCGGCGCAGTGCGATGCCCGCATCGATATTCTCGGCATCGATCGTCATCGCGCCGCGTTCGCCCGCGCGCCAAGGCAGACGACCGCGCGCGCGCACGGTGTCGGCGCGATAACCCGCGTAACGCAGGCCCTCGCCGCTCAGGTCGGCGTCGATATTCGGCTCGGTGCGCGCGCCGGTGAGGCGCAGCGTGCCGCGCACGCGACCTTGCGCATCCGGCAGCAGATCGTCCAAACGCAGCGGCGAGAACGTCGCATCCACATCCAGCGTTTGCGCGACGCGGCCGCGCGCATCGATGCGGCTTTCGCCGATACGCAGCGCGATGTCGCCTTCGCCGTCGATGCGGCCGTCGTCGTCCGCAGGCAGACGCAGACGCGCGGTGCCGCGACCCTGCAGCGCGCGGCCGCGCAATCGCCCGCTCAAATCGTTCGCTTCGATCGACGCATCGATCCCACCGTCGTCGCGCGCAGCGCCTTCGCTGCGCAAACGCCCGTTCACCGCGCCCGGCCAATCCGGCAGCAGATAACCGGGATCGAAGCCCGCCAACGTCGCATCGGCGCGCCAGCGCAAGGTCGGCGACCACTCGATGCGACCGCCGCCATCGAGTCGCCCGCTCGGCATCGTCGCGCGCAGCGTCGCGATATCGGCATGCGTCGCGTCGCCGCGCGCGTCGAGCGCGATGGTCGCGCGCTCGAGCGTGCGTCCCGTGCCGCGCTGCAATTTGGCGTCGCCCTTCGCGGTCCATTCGGCCAAGCGTCCGGCCAACGCGACATCCGCATCGCCGAGAATTTCCGTGGCGTCGGCATCGCCGCGCCAACGCAGTCCGCGCGCCGCGAGCGTGCCTTCGAAGCGGGGCGCGGCCGGCGTACGCACATCGAGCTTTCCGCGCAGATCGATGCGGCCGTCGAACAAGGTCAGCGACAGCGGCGCGACCGTCAACACTTGCTCGCGCAGCGAGATTTCGGACGGCAGAATCGCGATCTCGCGCGGCGCCGCATCGGTATCGCCGGACGCGTGTTGCGCGATACGGCCGTCGAGCTTCGCCGCGCCGTTCGTGCCGCGCACGCGCAGATCGTACGCATACGCCGCATCGTCGATATCCTCTCCGGTCAGCGCGGACAGCCGCAATCGTTCGCCGCGCGCGATCGCCGACCAGCGCACGTCGCGCGCGCCGCGCAACGCGAGCGCGACGCGCACCGGCCCCGGCGCGCGACCGCCGAGGCCGACGTCCAGCGCCGCGATGTCGCCGCGCGCGATCATGCCCAAGCGCGCGGGCGTGCGACCTGCCGGCGCGGGCAGTACCGCGGTCGCGAGCAAATCCATCTTGTAGTCGTCGCGCGGCGCATATTCGCCGCGTAGCGTGAATCGGCCGCGATCGGTCTCGGCGACGAGATCGCGCACCTGCAAACGACCGTCTTCGGCCTCGATGCCGCCGCGCAGGTTCGCGATACGCACGATCGGCGCCAAGCGCTTGCCTTCGCGACGCAGAATATTCAAGCCGTCGATGCGGATCGTCTCCGCCTGCAGCGCCAACGGCGGCGCGATGCGCGGTAGCGATTCGGGCCAACGCGGCAATTCGAACGGCGCATCGTCTTCGGGCAGGATCAACGCCGCGCCGACAAGTTCCAGGGTTTCCAAACGCAAGGTGCGGCCGAGCAAGGGCCGCAACGTCGGGTCCAGCATCGCGCGCTTCGCGGCGAACGTCGTCACTTGCGGTCTTTCGCAGTTCGGCCACGCCACGGGTTCGCCGTCGATGTCGGGGCATGTGCGCTGCACGAAACGCACGTCGTACAGCGTCATCGGCCCGGTGGCGGGGCCTTCGGCGCGCGACCATCGCAGCTCGGTGCCCGGCGGCAATCGCGAGACGATCTGATCAAGCAATACGTCGCGACCGCGCAATGTGTTGAACAACCAATAGCCGACAACGACCGCCAACAACACCAAACCCACCGTCGCGAACGCGCTGCGCCACGCCAGCCAACGCAAGCGCGCGCGACGGCGCGCGCGCAATTCCGCGATGCGCGCATCGCGTTCGTCGGGCGTGGGCGTGGATGCGGGCGCGTCGCTCATGCGCTCACAAGTCCGCGCCGAGATTGATATGCAGCGTGAACGAGGCGTCGGGATCGTCGAGGCCGTGGCCGATATCCACGCGCAACGGGCCGACCGGCGAATTCCAGCGCAGACCGATACCGATGCCTTTGCGCAGGCGATCCAATTTGTCGTTGAACGCGCTGCCGCCGTCGGCGAACACGGCGAAGCCCCACTGGTCGTTCAGGAACTGCTCGTATTCGAGACTCGCCGTGACCACGTTGCGCGCGCCCAGCGCGAATGCCTCGCGACCCGGCGCGGCGGGAATGCGCGGGCCGATTTCGCGGAAGTCGTAACCGCGCACGCTGCGGTCGCCGCCGGCGTAGAAGCGCAGCGTTGGCGGAATATCGACGAGTGCGCCGTCGACCAGCGTATCGGTGTACGTGGCGCCGAATTCGCCGCGCGCGATCAAGCGACTGCGCGCGCCCAGGCCGCGAAACCAACTGCCGCGCGTATGCAATTGCAGAAAATTCGCATCCGAACCCGCGCCGCTCAAACCGGCGCGCAGCGTCGCGGTGCCGCCGAAGCCGTTGCGCGGACGAAGGCGGTCGTCGGCCTTGACGTAATCGGCCTGCAGCGAGGGATACAGAAACGTCGATTGCTGATACAGCGTCGTCGCATCGAATCGCGTTAGGCTGCTGTAGGCGTAGGCCCAGCGCTCGCGCAGCGCATGGATCGATGCGGTGAAGCGCAGGTCTCGACTGTATTCGGCACTGCGGCTGAACACCGCTTCGTAGCGCCGGGTGTCGATGTAGTCGGTCTGTTCGTCGTAGGCCTGCAGACTGGTGGTGTACCAGCCGTCGCGCCATGCGAACGCGGGAATGCGATGCTGCAGCGTCAGCGTCTTGCGTTTTTCGGTGTAGTCCAACTGCGCAAGACCTTTATGGCCGCGCGAATTCAGATAACGCCGCTCCAGGCCCAACGACACGCCGAAGCCGCTGTCGGTGCCGTAACTGGCGCCGACGGTGTACAGGCTACGCTTGGCCGGCGTGAGCCGTACATCCACCGGCACTTCGCCGTCCACCGCATCTTCGGGCCGCGGTTCGATATCGATGCGGCTGAAGTAGTCCAACTCGCTCAGCGATTTGCGCAGACGATCCAAGCGGCCCTGGTG
The DNA here is from genome assembly GCA_017990865.1 of Lysobacteraceae bacterium. GTDB lineage: Bacteria > Pseudomonadota > Gammaproteobacteria > Xanthomonadales > Xanthomonadaceae > Lysobacter_I. The sequence goes on along the minus strand of JAGNNB010000012.1, from coordinate 14,355 downwards.
GTAATACTCACCGCGTTTCCAATAGATCGTTTCCTGCAGCAGCTCGTCGCGGATGATGCGGTTGGGCGCCTGCACGAAACGAATCTCGCCCATGTTGTAGCGATCGCCGCTGTTCCAAACCAAATCGATGCCGGCGGCGCCCTCCGCGCGCGTCACTTCCACTTTGCGACTGAGAAAGTCTGCATCGAAATATCCGCGTTCGGCCAAGCGTCGGCCGATGAAGGCTTTGCTCTGCTCGTAGCGCGCATGCTCGAACACGTCGCCCGCGCGCGGCGCGAAGGCGTCGATCTCTTCTTTGAGATAACGATCGTCCGTGCCGTCGCCTTCGATCGCCACCCGCGCGCGACGCACGCGCACCGGCTCGCCCGGGCGCACCGCGATCCGCACCGACACCACCGCATCCTCCGGCAAGTCGTCGACGTTGCCGTCCAGCGCGGGCGTTTCGCGGATCTCGATCTGTGGGCTGTAGTAACCGTAAGGTTCCAGCGCTTCGCGAGTTTCGTCTTCGGCCACGCGCAGCAGATAATCCAATCGCGCCGCCGAGACGGTTTTGTCTTTCGCGTCTTCCAGCGACAAGCCGATCTTCACATTCGTCTTCATCGCCTCGTCGAGGCCGTCGATCGTCACCTCGCCGATACGCGCAGCGCGCGCCGATGCGCATGCGAACGAAAAGACGACGAAGATGAGGGCGGCGGCAGGGCCGGCGAACGATACACGCGACATCGCGTCAGAATAACCGGCCGAGCCGAATCTGCGTTAAATCGATGGCGAATCGAGGGCGCGCGATTCGACGGAGCGGGGCCGAGAGCGCTCGCTCCCGCCGCGCGTTCAACCCGATATCGCACCGGCCAAAGGATCGAACGTCTCCAAACCCGGCGAGGACGGCGGCGCGGTGCGCGCATGGAATTCGCCAGAGGTCGCGTCGAAGACGTAATCGTCTTTCCAGGTGTCGTAATGGCGCATGGTTTCGTGGATGGCGCGCGCGACGTAGATCGTTTCGGCGTCGGTCATCGTCGGATGCAGCGACACCCGCACCCAGCCGGGCTTGCCACTCAGATCGCCGGCATCGATTTGGCAGGTGATCTGCTGCGAAGTTTCCTGATCCACGTTCAGCAGAATGTGGCCGTAAGTGCCGGCGCAGGAACAACCGCCGCGCACCTGCACGCCGAAACGGTCGTTGAGCAGACGCACGATCAGGTTGTAGTGCTTCTCCAGCGAATAGAACGAGAAGATGCACAGACGTTCGCATTGCTCGGATTCGAGCAACTGGATGCTCGGGTCTTTGCGCAGTTCGGTCAGGAACAGATCGCACAATTCGCGCTCGCGCGCTTCGATCTTGTCGACGCCCATCGCTTCCTTCACGCGCACGGCCAGCGCGGCGCGGATGGTCTGCAGAAAGCCCGGCGTGCCGCCGTCTTCGCGCGCTTCGATGTTGTCGACGAAACGATGTCCGCCCCAGGGATTGGTCCACGCCACGGTGCCGCCGCCGGGCGCGTCCGGCACTTTCAGCCGATACAACGCCGCGTCGAACAACAGCACACCGCTGGCGCCGGGGCCGCCGAGGAATTTGTGCGGCGAGAAATACACCGCATCGAGCGCCTGCGCCGGGTTTTTCGGATGCATATCGATGCGCACGTACGGCGCGGAGGCGGCGAAATCGACGAAACATACGCCGCCGTGCGCGTGCATGATCGCGGCCATCTCGTGATACGGCGTGACGATGCCGGTGACGTTGGAGCAGGCGGAAAACGCGCCGATCTTCAATGGCCGATGCGCATGACGTTTCAGAATGCGCGGCAACGCATCGATGTCGGGGCGACCGCAGGACGCGCGCGGCAGAATCTCCACATGCACCGCGCACTCTTCCCACGTGGTCTGGTTGGAGTGGTGCTCCATGTGGGTGAGGACAACCAGTGGCTTTTCCTCGTCGCGCATCGCCACGCGCTCGGCGACGTGTTCGGGCACGCGAAGCCCGAGGATGCGCTGGAATTTGTTGACCACGCCGGTCATGCCCGAACCCTGCGCGATCAGCACATCGTTCGGCCCCGCGTTGCAATGCGCTTTGATGATCGCCTGCGCCTGATGGTAGGCGTGCGTCATCTGGGTGCCGGTGAGCGTGCTCTCGGTATGCGTATTGGCGACGTACGGACCCAGCACATTCGCGATGTAGTCCTCGATCGGCCGATACAACCGCCCGCTGGCGGTCCAATCGGCGTACACCACACGCCCGGGCGCATGAATCCGCGGATCGGTCAGATCGTGCCCGATCACTCCCGCGCGGAACGGCGCGAAATGCTGTTCCAGGGACCCAGCAGGCACGGACGGCGGGCGGACGACGGCGGACATGCGCGAATTATGCGCTTTGCGAGCGGGGATGCGCGCCCCTCACCCTCGCGCGCCGATGAACGCCCGAGCGCCCCTCACCCTCGCGCGCGATGCGCGTTCTGCCCTCTCCCCGCTGGCGGGGAGAGGGTGGGCTAAGGTTGCGGCGAGAAACGTTGTTCATAGGGTGCGCCTAAGGCGCACCGTGCTTGGATCGCACGGATCGGGCACGGTGCGCTGAAGCGCACCCTATGCGGGTCTGTACGGATCGCCCGCAATGCGGGTCTTCCCCCTCTCCCCGCAGGCGGGGAGAGGGTGGCCGAAGGCCGGATGAGGGGTGTGACGGGCAATCAGACCGACAAATGCTCGATTGCGGCGACGCTGCCGAGGCGGTCGGCGAGGCGCTGCAGCAAGGCGAGGCGATTGGCGCGCACGGCGGGGTCGTCGGCGTTCACGAAGACCTTCAGGAAGAAGTCGTCCACCTCGGGGCGCAGGCGCGCGAGCCGCGCGAGCGCGGCCACATAGTCGCGCGAGGCGAGCAGCGGGTCGGTGTCGGCGATGGCCTGTTCGACGGCGGCATGGAGATCGCGTTCGGCGTCGAATTCGTACAGAGCGGGGTTGGGCGCGTCGGGAATCGCGACATCGGCTTTCTTGACGATGTTGCGGATGCGCTTGTTGGCCGCGGCCAGCGCTTCGGCCTCGGGGAGTTTCGCGAATTCGCCGATGGCTTTGAGGCGGCGGTCGAAGTCGAGCAGAGACCCGGAGTTCGCGGCGGCGGTGTTCGGGCCTTCCGGCCATCCCACAACAGCACTGGTCTCTCCTGCGTTCGGGCCTTCCGGCCCTCCCACAACAACACCGGAGTCCTTTGTGGGAGCGCCGGAAGGCGCGATCGGACGCATCAGCGCCGCGACGGCTTCGAATTGCTGCGGGGTCACACCCTGATCGGCGTAGTAGGCGCGGAGGCGGTCGAGGATGAAGTCAAAAATATCTTCCTTCAAGTTTGGTATAGCTGGCGAAAATCCTTCTTGCAATCTTTGCGTGAGCTCAACACCGCCGCGCATAGCAGAATTTGCTATTTCCTGTTTATGTCGACGATTCAGGGAAGCTTGCGTAAAACCCAATTCCATCACAGCAGAAAATATTGCTCCAGGATTAGCTTCATTCAACTTGCCATCGCGGACTTCATCACCAAGCATGCGTAAGTCAATGCTGCTCTCAATCACCGTCCGCGCCAACCCCAACGCATTCCTCCGCAACGAGAACGGATCCTTATTCCCCGTCGGCTTGAGGCCCGCCGCAAACCCACCCACCAACGTATCCAACCTTTCCGCGATCGCCAACACCTGCCCCAACTTGCTCGGCGCGATCGCATCGCCCGCAAAACGCGGCATGTAGGCTTCGTCGATAGCATCGGCCAGTTGCTTGCGGTCATCGGCCGATAAATCGTTCAACGACGCATCGTGCATCGCGTAGTAGCGGCCGGCGATGCCCTGCAGTTCCGGGAATTCGTTGACCATGCGCGATTGCAGGTCGGCTTTCGCCAATTCCGCGGCGCGTTTGGCGAGCGCGGGGTCGACGCCCACTTCGGCGGCGATGCTTTCGGCCAGTGCGGCGACGCGCGCGACTTTGTCGGCCACGGTGCCCAGCTTGGCCTGATATGTCACCGTCTTCAAACCGTCGTTCATCGAGTCGAGGCCCTGCTTCAAATCCTCGTCGAAGAAGAACTTGGCGTCGGCGAAGCGCGGGCGGATCACGCGTTCGTAGCCTTTGCGCACTTCGGCTTCGTCTTTCGATTCGATGTTGGCGATGCCGACGAAATGCTCGGTGAGTTTGCCCTCGCCATCGAGCACCGGGAAGAATTTCTGATTCGCTTCCATCGTCGCGATCAGCGCTTCCTGCGGCACCGCGAGGAATTCGCGTTCGAACGCGCAGAGCACGGCTTTCGGCCATTCGACCAGGCATTGCACTTGTTCGAGATTATCCTCGGTGATGCGCGGCGAGCCGCCCGCACGCATCGCGGCGCTTTCGACTTCCGCGACCACGCGCGCGCGGCGTTCGTCGGGGTCGGCCAGCACTTTCGCGGCGCGCAGCGCATCGATGTACACATCGGGCGTGCCGATCCACACGGGCTTCTCATGCATCATGCGATGGCCGCGGCTCATGCGGTCGGCGCGAATGCCGAAGACTTCGCCGTCCACCACCGCATCGCCGAACAGCATCACCAACCAATGCACCGGACGCGCGAAACCGACGTCGCGGTCGCCCCAACGCATCGGTTTGGGGATCGGCATCGCGGCCATCGCTTCGCGCAGAATCTCGGGCAGCAGATCGATGGTTTTCGCGCCGGGTTTGACCGCGCGATGCACGAAGCGCTCGCCTTTCGCGTCGCTGGTTTTTTCGAGCTGCGTCCAAGCGACGCCCGCTTTCGCCGCGAAGCCTTCCAGCGCTTTCGTGGGCTGGCCTTCGGCGTTCAACGCGATATTCAGATACGGGCCCAGCACTTCGCTGTGTTGTTCGGGCTGCTCGATGGCCACGCCGGGCAACAGCACCGCGAGCCGGCGCGGCGTGTACAGCGGTTTGGCGTCGCCGCGTTCGACCGCGATGCCGCGCTTGTTCAGCGCGTCGAGCGTGCCGTCGAAGAACGCCTGTGCCAAACCCGGAAGGGCTTTGACCGGCAGTTCTTCGGTGCCGAGTTCGATCAACAGCGATTGCATCTGGCTCATGTTGCGATTCTTTTCTGGTGTTTCCTTCTCCCTCCGGGAGAAGGTGCCCGAAGGGCGGAGGTGGGTCGGTGTTGCGGTGTGGGTGAGGGCGAAGTCGGTGAGCGCATGCGCTTCCGGCCCTCACCCCAACCCCTCTCCCGAGGGGAGAGGGGCTTGGATCATGGTGTTCGTTACTTCAAGCGAGATTGCATCTGCATCATCCCGTTCCATCCTGTCGCACCGCTTCGCCGCCTTCGGGGCCGTAGAACAGCACCCAGGTGACGAAGTCGTCGCTGAAATCGAGAAACCGGTGTTCCATGCCCGCGGGCACGAACAACAGCTCGCCCGGACCGAATTCGCGCGTCTCGCCGTCGCAGAAAAACGTCCCGCGACCGGCGACGACGACGTACACCTCGTCGCGCGTATGCGGCGTTTGCGCATCGGTGCCGCGCGGCGCGTACAGCTCCACGCTGAGGCTGCCGTGCGCGAACAGTTCGGCGAAGCGTCGCGTCGCGAACGACGGGTCGCGTTCGAGCCGTTCGAGCGCATCGGGCGTCAGCCGCGCGGGCAGCGGGTTCATGCGCGCGCGCTCCCGCTGGCATCGGGCTGAAAAAACGGCGCGTAGTAACGCTGGAACGCCGGCAACGCCTGATAACGATCCACGCGCGCGCGCAGTGCGGGGAAATCGTCGATCGGTTCGGGCACGGCTTCGCGCACGTAGGTGACGAAACAACCGACGGTGATGTCGGCTTGACCGATGCGCCCGCCGATCAACCACTCGCGATCGGCCGCCTGCGCGCATGCGTTGTCCAATTCGCCGAGTGCGCCGCGCATCTGCGTGCGGCAGCGCTCGACGTAGGGCGCATGTCGTTTTTCTTCCGGCCGAAACACGCGTTCGCCGACGATCTGGATGGCTTTCTCGGCCGCGCCTGTCGCGAACGCCAGGATCCGCAGCGCTTCGCGGCGCGCGGGGCCGCTGGGCGGCATCAACGCGCGCTCGGGGCCGACGAGATCGTCCAGATGTTCCAGGATCATCGCCGACTCGGTCAGCGGCGCGCCTTCGGCCGGCACCAACACCGGCACGCGACCGAGCGGGCTGTATTCGCGGATGCGATCGAAATCCTTGCCCACCGACCAGTCGCGATGCTCGAACGGGAAGCCGAGGGCATCCATGCTGATCGCGACGCGCCGCACGAACGGCGAGTCGTACATGCCGATCAAGACATCACGCGCGGCGGCGGTGTCGCTCACGCCGCGTCCTGCGCCGCGGTCAACGGCGCCAAACCCAAGGCCGCGCGCTTGGCTTCGTCCTTCAGCACCGGGAAGCCGAGCTTTTCGCGCTGCGCGTGGTAACTCTCGGCCACGGACCGGGCCAGATTGCGCACGCGCAGAATGTAGCGTTGGCGTTCGGTGACGGAAATCGCGCGGCGCGCATCCAGCAGGTTGAACGAATGCGAGGCTTTGCAGACCTGGTCGTAGGCCGGCAGCGGCAAGCCGAGTTCGACCAGTTTCAGCGCTTCGGCTTCGCAGGCGTCGAAGCGGTGGAACAATTCTTCGACGTTCGCATGCTCGAAGTTGTACGCGCTTTGTTCGCGTTCGTTCTGCAGGAACACATCGCCGTAAGTCACTGCGCCCTGCGGACCGACGGTCCAGATCAGGTCGTAGACGTTGTCGCAGTTCTGCAGATACATGCAGAGCCGCTCCAGGCCGTAGGTGATCTCGCCCAGCACTGGTTTGCATTCCAAGCCGCCGGCTTGTTGGAAGTAGGTGAACTGCGTCACCTCCATGCCGTTGAGCCAAACTTCCCAGCCCAAACCCCAGGCGCCGAGCGTCGGCGATTCCCAGTTGTCCTCGACCAAACGAAGGTCATGGATGTTCGGGTCGATGCCGAGCGCTTTCAGCGATTCGAAATACAGCTCGACGATATTGTCGGGGTTGGGCTTCATCACCACCTGGTATTGGTAGTAATGCTGCAGGCGGTTGGGGTTTTCGCCGTAGCGGCCGTCGGTGGGGCGGCGGCTGGGCTGCACGTAAGCGGCGTTCCACGGCTCCGGGCCCAACGCGCGCAGGAAGGTGGCCGGGTGGAAGGTGCCGGCGCCGACTTCGAGGTCGAGCGGCTGGATCAGCACGCAGCCCTGCCCCGCCCAGTATTCGTTGAGGCGGAGTATGAGGTTTTGGAATGTCGGTCCCTGCATGTCGAAGCGCTGGCGGTGTGGGGACTGGGTAGTATAAGCGTCGCCCCTCGCAACCCGCCCCGCCTACGCCCCGTGAACGCCCGTCCCCGCCCCAACGACCGCTTCCTGATCATCGAAACCGGACAACCGGTGGACAGCCTGCGCCGGCACGGGCGGTTTCCGCATTGGATCCGGGTGGCCGCCGGGCTGTCGGCCGACCAAACCCTCGCGGTGAACGTGGAAGCCGGCGAGGCCCTGCCCGCGCAGGCGGACATCGTGGGAGTGATCGTGACCGGCTCCAGTTCGATGGTCACCGACCGTCACGACTGGAGCGAGCGCTCCGCCGATTGGCTGCGCGAGCGACTGGACGCGGGCCTGCCGGTGCTGGGCATCTGTTACGGCCATCAATTGCTGGCGCATGCCCTGGGCGGCGCGGTGGACTACAACCCACGCGGCCGCGAGATGGGCACGGTGCCGGTGGAACTGCATCCGCACGCGAGCGACGACCCGCTGTTCGCGCCGATGCCGGAGCGCTTCCGGGTGCAGGTGAGCCATCTGCAGAGCGTACTGAAGCCGCCGGCCGACGCCACGGTGTTGGCGCGCTCCGATCAAGACGATTGCCAAGCCTTCCGTTGGCGCGATCACGCCTGGGGCCTGCAATTCCACCCGGAATTCAGCGTCGATCACATGCGCGGCTACGTGCGTGCGCGGCGCGAGGCCCTGCAACGCGAAGGTCAGTGCCATCGCGGGATGGCGAAGAGCGTCAAACCCACGCCGCACGCGCGCGGTCTGCTGCGTCGTTTCGTGCGCCACGCGGCCGTCTTGCGCGGACATTGACGTTCGCGGTCGTCGTTTCTTGTCGTTATTCCGTTGTTGAACGTTTTGTCACTGATTTCGATCGTCGGAGAGTCGTCGCGCGCATGAGCATTCGCAAAGTGGAACCCTTCGCAGGCGCGGCATGGGTGATCGACGGCGTCAAATTATGGTGGCGCGACCCGCGCGGGTTCGGTCTGTACGGCCTGTGGCTGGGCGTGCTCGGCATCCTGCCGAGTTTGATGGCCGGCGCGGGCACGCAGATCGCCGCGCTGGTTCAATTCATCGCCTTGATCGCTTCGGCGCTGGTGGTGCTGGCGCTGTTCTACGTCGCGCGCGAAGTGGACGAAGGTCGCGGCGCCGGTCCCGGGCAACTGTTTCGCGCGCTGCAGGGCGGCAACGCCGGGCGCTTGTTGATCGGCGTGCTGGGGCCGCAATTGCTGGCGCTGCTCGTGGTCGGCATGTTGCTCGGTTGGCTGGTCGGTTTCGAGGAAGCGGAACGCTTCGCCACGACCATGCAAGAACTGCAGGCCGGCGGCGCGGAAGCCGTCACGCCCGAAGCGCTCTCCGGGCTGCCGCTCGGCGGCATCGTCCTGTTCGTCGGCGTCGCGCTCGCGACGGTGATCGCAATCGGCTTGCTCACCTTCACCCTGTTGCCGGACATGATCTTCGGCGATGTCGGTTTGCTGGCGGCCCTCGGCCGCAGCGTGCGCACCTGCCTGCGCAACCTGCCGGCGATGCTGTTGTTCGCCATCACGATGTGCATCGTCGGCGCCATCGCGATGGTCGTCATCGGCGTCTTCGGCTTGCTGCTGGTGCCGCTGCTGGGACAAGCCGGCGCGGGCCTCGCGCTCAACGCGATCTTCGTCGCCGTGATCGCGCCGATTTCGACGAATGCGATTTATTTGGGCTGGAAGCAATTGCTCGGCCCGGATGAGGATGCGAATGCGACCTCGGCCCCGCCGACGGATCGGGTGGCGATGTGATTCGAACCGGAAACGCGTAGCCCGGATAAGCGCAGCGCATCCGGGGATTTTCGTGAAGACAGCGCCCCGGATGCGGCCTACCGTCTTATTCGGCTACGTTGCTGGCGACACCACGATGCGGTGTCGGCTTGAACGAATTGTTAGGCCTTAACGCCAAAGCCAAGACCCCGCATTAGCCACTTCGTAGTCCGCTTGTCCAGCGAGTCGGCACGTCCCTTAAAGCCGCGCATGTTGCCAAAAGGCATGAAGCCGGCTGAGGCGGTTACGTCAGCATTGAAAAGTTGCCCATATTGCAAGCAATCTGCAATAGCATCACGCATAACATTATCGGGAACAGGCTTTCCATGAATGACTCGGTCTCTGATTTTTTCTGCGTCGTCTAACTTCTCGGATGAGGCCTTGCTTAAAGCAGCTCCAAAAACATTTTTGTATATGTCTTTGAATCCATCCCTCGTTAGGTGCTGATAGTTCATGACGCGACGAACAAACTCTGCTTCACCGCGGTGAATTTTCACGACACCGCCGTATAGAGCTCTGTTATGAGCTTGTTCGATCTTCAAAAAAGCGTACGCGAGCGAAACCTCATACGGAAAGGATTTAATTAACTGTGGGATATATTCAAAATGATTCTTTACCTCAGTTGGCAAGTCCTCATATATCCTCAGAAGCGCTTTGTAACTTGGAACAGTGGCCATAAACTCTCCTTAAGGCCTAACTATTAATAGACCCCAAAACCGGGGCATAGCACATACGCTGCCACCGTCGCTCGCCGGGTGTCAATCGGATTCCTACGGTAAACAAGGGATTTTCCTGTGTCGCGAAAGCCAAGAGTGGACGTTGGCAACTGGATGTTCCGCCGGCAAATACCGATCAGTCGCGTAACCCGCACAAGCGCAGCGCATCCGGGGCTTTTCGCGAAGACAGCGCCCCGGATGCGGCCTGCGGCCTTATCCGGGCTACTTTGCTGGTTTCGCATCATCTGCGTTAGGCTTCTTAAATTTGGCGAAAATCGCTTTGAAAGGCACCAAAAGAGCGTGAACTAATTTTGGAATCCTCTCAATGCTCAGCAGAGCCACAAAGAAACTAAGCGCCGCAAGCCAGATATTGACTCTGCTTTCCGCTCTCGCCTCCGACTCTCTTCGTTCGCTCTCACGCTTTTGTTCATTCGTTTCGACCAGCGTAATCGGAACGGTATTGGGCGCGGCCAACGGCGGGCGAACTGCCATCTGCTGAGCCCGGGCCATATGTCCCATGATTTGTTCCTGCATCGTCTGCGACTCTTGACGATAGAGATAACCTTCTTTTGTATTGACGATATCGAGCGCTGCAATTTTTCGAGTCCTGCCCGAAAAGAATATTTTCTCGCCTTCCAATACAGACCCGACACCCATACTCGGCGAAAGAACGAGGAATAGTCCTTTTTCGGTTTGAACTTGGACGATTTTGTACTCCATACCCTCCACGTACACGAACCCCGGCTCCGTGCCTTTCGCCACGCCGGCATCCGTGATCAATCGACCATCGGCAGTGGATTTCGCGAACCCGTAAAGAGAAAACTGAAACAGAAAAAATCCTAGGAAGAGCGCTCTTATAGGCATGTCCATGGCCTCTGTTGTTGGATCGCAAGTTACTTCGGTATCTGTCTCGATACTCTGACACGCGTATTGCGCAAACACGATGCTTTTTAATCTCAGCATCGGAACATTCGGCGGGCCAGGGCCCGCCCTACAACAACCCGCTGCGTTTGATCGACAGGTACTGCTCGACGAGAGCGCCGGGGAGTTCTTCGCAGGTGACGTCGAGCACCATCACGCGGTGGTTGCGCAGGACGTCGTGGGCGGCGGCGCGTTGGGCGATGTAGCGGGCGGCGGCGGCAGCACGGACGGCGCTGCGGAGGTCGTCGACGGGTTGGTCGAGCACTTCGTCGAGGTCGCGTTCGCGCAGGCTGGCGACGACGACCAGATGTCGCCGCTGCAGCAGGCGCACGGCGGCGAGCACGTCTTCGATGTCTTCGTCGCGCAGATTGGTCACCAGCATCACCAACGCGCGGCGGCGTTGGCGCAGGGCGAGATCGGTGGCGGCGGCGAGGTAATCGGTGGCGATGGGTTTGGGTTGGATGTCGTAGCTGGCGCGCAGCAAGGTGTCGATCGCGGCCATGCTGCGTTGCGGCGCCACCCAGCGTTCGTCGCCGCCGGTGGCGAGCAGGCCGACGGCGTCGCCGCGACGCAGCGCGATGTACGAGACCACCAACGCCGCATCCAGCGCGCGGTCGAAATGCGACAAGCCGGCTTCGTGCGCCAGCATGCGGCGGCCGGTATCGAGCACCAGCAGCAATTGCTGGTTCTTTTCGTCCTGGTATTCGCGCGAGATAAGCTTGCGCGCGCGCGCGGTCGCTTTCCAATCGATCTGGCGCATGCTGTCGCCGACACGATATTCGCGCATCTGATGGAAATCGGTGCCTTCGCCGCGACGGCGCCGGATATGCGCGCCGACCAGGCGCGAGGCCTGTTCGGCGCTGAACAATGCGAAGCCGGCGAGCGGCGCGAAATTCGGGAACACGCGCACCGATTGCACGGTGCCGGCCATGCGCGATTGCCGCCACAACCGCAGCGGCGAATACAGGCGCAATTGGGTGCCTTCGAAACGGAAATTGCCGCGCGCGATCGGACGCAAGTGGTAAGCGAGCGTGCTGACGCTGCCGTCGTCCAGATTGAGCCGACGCGGCAAGTCGCGCATCGGCCAATCGCCCGGGTGCAGATCGTGCACATCCACACGCAAGCGGCGGCCGTAATGTTCGATACGCAAGCGCACATCGCGTTCGACGCCGATGGGCCAGGCCTCGGGCACTTCGCGCGCCACTTCCGGCGTGGGCGCGCCGCGCAACAGCAGCGCATCCAACAACGCCAACACTGCAACACCGCCGCCTATGCCCGCCCACACCGCGACGGTGATGAGATTCAAACTCGCGGCTATGCCAATCGCGGCCCACACGATCGCCGCCCACACCAACAACGGCCCCGGACGGATCCAGGCGCGCGTGCGCGGCGCGGCTTCCACCACGAAGCGCGGGCGCGGGGCCGACGCGTTCGTCGCTTTCCGGGCGGGACCGGACAGCGGCGGTGGCGTCGTCGAGGTGGTCGCGGGCGTGGCCGCAGTCGCGTTCATTGCCGCGGCGCTTCCACCTTCGCCAGCAACGCTTCGAGCACTTGGTCGGGCGTTTGTCCTTCGATCTGCAGCTCCGGCGCCAAGGCGATGCGATGGCGCAACGCCGGTTTGGCGATACTGCGGATGTCGTCGGGCGTGACGAAATCGCGACCGCTCAACACCGCCTGCGCGCGCGCCGCGCGTACCAGCGCGAGACTGCCGCGCGGACCGGCGCCGAGCGCGATGCCGGGCCAACGCCGCGTGGCGGCGGCGATGCGCACGGCGTAATCGATCACCGCGGCGTCCAACGTCACCAACGCGGTGCCGAGCTGCATCGCGACGATCTCGTCCGCGCTCAGCGCCTGCACGACTTGCGACAGATCGAAATGCGCGGCGGCGCGGCCGGTGCTGACCGCCGTGACCATGCTGACTTCGTCCTCGTGCGAGGGGTAGTCGATCATCACTTTCAGCAGGAAGCGGTCGAGCTGCGCTTCGGGCAACGGATACGTGCCTTCTTGCTCGACCGGATTCTGCGTGGCCAAGGTCATGAACGGCGCCGGCAGCGGGTGACTGGTGCCTTCGATGGTGACCTGCTGTTCCTGCATCGCTTCGAGCAGCGCCGACTGCGTCTTCGCCGGTGCGCGGTTGATTTCGTCGGCGAGGATGAGGTTGGCGAAGATCGGGCCGCGACGGATCGCGAAGCGTTCGGTCTTCGGGTCGTACACCGCATGGCCGCTGACGTCGCTGGGCATCAGGTCGGGCGTGAACTGCACGCGCGCGTAGCGGCAGCCGAGCGCTTGGCCCAACGCGCGCACCAGCAGCGTTTTGCCGAGGCCGGGCACGCCTTCGATCAGCACATGGCCGCCGGCGAGCAGCACGATCAGGATTTGATCGAGCACATCGTCCTGTCCGATGAACGCCTTGGCGATTTCGGCGCGGACCGCGGCGGCTTTTTCGACCAGGGCTTCGCCCACGATCGGCGCGATCGCGTTCGGTTCGGGCGCGGGCACGATTTCGCTCGCGGAGGTCTGAACATCGTTCATAGGCGGTGTCTCAAGTGGAGAAGTTTGGCGATCCGGTACACGAAATCGCGGGGGTCGCGCGGGCGGGGATAACGCAATGCGTCTTCGATCTCCGCCGCGCTCATGCCGGTGCGGCGGGCGATCGCTTCGACGCGCAGCACGCCCTCGAGCGCGGCGGCGTAGGGGTCGCGCCGACGCAAGCGGCGCAGGAACGCTTCGAACACGGCGGCGTACAGCACGGCGCTGCGGCCATAGCGGTACAGATGATCGCCGTTGGCCTGCACGTGTTCGAGCAGCGAACGGCGTTCGACCGCGGGCGACGGCTGCAACGGACCGAGACGTTCGGTGCGCAGCCACAGCCACAGGATCAGCGCCAACAACAGCGGCGTCGCGATCATCCAGCCGTAGCGCATCATCAATCGGAACAGCGACGGCACATCGGCGCTGTAGATCAAATGCGCGGTGCCGCCTTCGCCGCGATTGGGCTGGAACAATTGCAGCGCCAGCGCGTAGTGCGGGCCATCTTCGAGCTGATAGTTGTTCAGGAAATCCAGATCCGCCAGCACATCGACCGTACCGCGGCCGTGGGCCAAGCGCGCGAACACGCTGGTTTCGGTGGCTTCGTCGTCCCAACTGAGCAGAATCTCGGGGCCGTCGTCGGCGAACGCGAAACGGCGCGCATTGCAGAACTCGACGTGATCGTCCTCGCGCGCCACCCGCAGAGCCATGCATTCGGCGACGGGATCGTCGTCCTCGCCCACGCCGTCGAGCAGAAGGCCCAATTCGCCGAAGATCGGGGCATCGTCGATGTCCAAATCCTCGCTCAGCTCCGGGGTGCGCAGAATCAGATGACCGCCGCGGGCGACCCAATCGAGCAATTCGCTGCGTTCCTGCGCGCGCAGCGTGGCGGGATCGCCGTAAAGCAGCAACGTATCGTGCGGGCCGAGCGGATTCTCGTCCAACTCCAGGCGTTGCCGCGCGTTGGTCGGTTGGTCGTCGGCGACCAGCGACAATTTCAGCGCGTACAACGGGTTGTAGGCGGCCTCGCCGCGCGGCGGCAGCGCTTGCACCTTGATCACGCGCTCGAAGGTGGCCATCCACCACGCCGCGAACCCCAGGCCCAACACCAACACGGCCAGCGTGACCAACACGGTCACGTTGGCGGATTTGGACGTGCGCAAGGAATCGCCCC
>JAGNNB010000254.1 GCA_017990865.1 Lysobacteraceae bacterium | reverse complement strand
CGCTTGGTTCGCGCCGCCGGTACGCCGAACGTGTTCAGCGCGTCCACGCTCGATCAAATGCCGAAGCATGTGGCCTGCGGCCTGATGTACGGCCATTGGTTGAGCATCCCGGTGCCGGACATCGAGCGCACCGATCTGTTGATCGTCGTCGGCGCCAACCCGATCGCCAGCAACGGCAGCTTGTGGACTGTGCCGGATTTCCGCAGCAAAGCGCGCGCCCTGCGCGAACGAGGCGGGCGTTTGGTGGTGATCGATCCGCGCCGCAACGAAACCGCCGCGGTCGCCGACGAACACGTCTCGATCCGCCCCGGCGGCGATGTGTTCCTGCTGTTGGGCATGCTGCAGCATCTGCTCACCGGCGGCACGCCGAATTTCGGCGCCGCGGACGCCCACGTCGTCGAAACCGAAGCGCTGCGCGAAGCGGTTGCCGCTTTTCCGCCCGAGCGCGTGGCCGAAGCCGCGGGCATCGACGCGGCGACGATTCGTCGCTTGGCCGAGATGCTGCGCGATGCGCCGCGCGCCGCGATCTACGGCCGCATCGGCACCTGCACGCAAACGTTCGGCACGCTCTGCAGTTGGCTGTTGGAAGTCTTGAATCTGGTCACCGGGCGCATCGACGCCGAAGGCGGCATGCGCTGGCCGAAAGCGCCCGCCTTTCAACCCAACAGCACCGGCCCGGGCGGGCGCGGCCGAGGCGTGACCTACGGCCGTCGTTGTTCGCGCGTGAGCGGCGCGCCGGAGGTGATGGGCGAATTTCCGATGGGCTGCCTGGCCGAGGAAATCGACACGCCGGACAGCGCCGACGGTACGCGCGTCCGTGCGCTGATCACCCTCGCCAGCAACCCGGTGCTGTCCGCACCGAACGGCCCGCGCCTCGCGGCGGCCTTGGATTCGCTGGATTTCATGCTCAGCATCGACGTGTATCTCAACGAGACCTCGCGCCATGCGGACGTGATCCTGCCGGGTTTGTCGCCGTTGGAAGAATCGCATTACGACAGTTTGTTCAGTCAACTGGCGTGGACCCATGCGGCGCGATACAGCGATGCGATGTTGCCCGCGCCCGAAGGCGCATGGCCGGAATGGCGCGTGCTGATGCGATTGACGGCCATGCTGGAAGGCCACGGCAGCGAAGCGGCGGCCGATGTCGACGCGCGCGACGAGGATGCGTTGCGCAAGGATCTGCACGGGCTGCTGTCGGCCGCGGGTGTACCCGATGCGTTGCGCGAAAAGCAGGTCGATGCGTTGTTGCGCATGACCGCGCATCTGCCCGGCCCCGAACGTCAGCTCGACCTCGGCCTGCGCGCCGGGCCATGGGGCGACGGTTTCGGCATGAAACCCGACGGGCTGTCGCTCGCGCGACTGCGCGAAGCGCCGCACGGCATCGCGCTCGGTCCGTTGGAAGCGCGATTACCGAATGTCTTGCGCACGCCGGACGGCAAGATTCATCTCGCCCCCGCGCGGTTCCTGGAAGATTTGGCGCGCGTGGAAGCGGCGTTGTCGGCAAGTTCGGCATCGGCGACGAGCGACAGCGATGACGACAAAGGTGGTTATCCGCTGATCGCGATCGGTCGCCGCGACGTGCGTTCGAACAACAGTTGGATGCACAACCTGCACACCCTGGCCAAAGGCCCGGAGCGCTGCCTCGCCCTGCTGCATCCGCGCGACGGCGAAGCCGCCGGCGTGGCCGACGACGCCCTCGCCCAACTCTCGGGCAGCGAAGGCCGCAGCATCGTGGTGCGCGTGAAATACAGCGACGACATGCGCCCCGGCGTACTGAGCCTACCGCACGGCTGGGGTCACGATCTGCCCGGCACGCAGCAGCGACTGGCGTCGGAACGCCCGGGCGCGAATCTCAACGCCTTGCTCGACGAGAACGCGCGCGACCCGCTGTCGGGGACATCGGTGTTGAGCGGGGCGTCCGTTCGGCTGCTGCCATTGGCGGCGAGGACGAGTTGACCCACATCGCTGATGCGTTGCGGCGTCGCTCGCTCAACGTTCCGCATGCAAGCTGTCGATCGTATCCGTCACCAATCGCTCGAAGCCCGCCATGTCGCCATATTTCATGTGCGCGCGCGCCATTCGTACGATCACGAGACGCTCGGAAGGGATCACCGCGATTCGCTGGCCGAGGTTGCCGGTCGCGAAAAAAGCATCCTCCGGGATGCCGACATGGCGCCGATGCACTGCGGCTTCGTCGTCGCCGCGGTTAGTCCACCAGCCGGCGCCATAATCGGTTCCCAGCGTCGGCGTCGTCGACCATCGTACCCAGCCTTTCGGCAGCAGGCGTTCGCCGTCGATGACGCCATCGTCGAGAAACAACTGGCCGAATCGCGCCCAATCGCGCGCACTGGCGTAGAGATAGTGCCCGCCGACCGGCGTGCCCGTGGCGTCCATTTCCATCACGACATGTTTCATGCCGAGCGGTTCGAACAATTCGCGCTCGGCGAAGCGCTGCACCGACAAACCATCGCCGCCGACCGCGTCGCGCACGATACGTGCTACCAGGTGCGTGCTCGCACTGCTGTAGTGCCAGCGCTGGTGCGGCGGCGCGACGGGCTGCGCGCGTTCCGCATAGGCGGCCATATCGGGTTCATCGTAGAACATCTGATTCGACGGATCGAAGCCGCTCCCGGTTTCGTCCAGCGCCAAACCGGTCTCCATGCGCATCAGATGTTCGAGGGTGATGGCTCGACGCGGATCGTTTGCGTTCTGCCAAGCGGCGATCGGCGCCGGCTTTTCGACATCGACAGCGCCCTGTCGAGCGAGAATGCCGACCAGCGCGTTCATCACCGACTTTGTCATCGAGAAACCGAGCATCGGAGTGTCGACTCGGTAGCCGGGCGCGTACCGCTCGCCGATGATCTCGCCATCGCGGACGATCACGACGGCTCTGGTCCAGCGGTGCGGCGCATTCCGAGGTTCGGCGAATGCGGCGTCGATCGCGGCTTTCAAAGCGGGATTCCTGGCTACGACGATCGCAGGTTCGACGGTAGGAAATCCGACGACTTCGGCCGGTTTCGCATCGGGACGCATCGGCGGCGGATTGTCGATGCGCTCATCACCGTGAACCAGCACGCATCCCCATCCCTCGCGATAGATCGCTCGGCTTTCGATTGCGCCGAGAAGGGAGACCTGCGCCTCACGAGTTTCGTCGTCGATGCGGTAGCGCAATGCGCGAGCGAGCGCGCTCACTCCCGGGCGCGGCGCGATGCTCTGTGCGAACGTTTGCTTCGGATCGAGCCCCGCCACGAAGGTTTCCGAACACAGATCGTGCGCGGACATGCCGGTGGCCGTGCGCAATGCGCGATCCGGCCGTAAACCGATGCCGGCCACCGCGACCAGCGCCGTCGATGCGAGAACGAGAAACCGAGTTCTGCGCTTCAAATCGAGAATTCCGTCACGCCACGTACACCGTCTTGATATTCATGAACTCATGAATACCGTGTTCGGCCAATTCGCGGCCGAAGCCCGAGGTTTTGGTGCCGCCGAACGGCAGGCGCACATCGCTGCGGACGATGGCGTTGACGAAGGTCGCGCCGGCTTGCATGCGGCGCGCGACCGCTTCGCCGCGTGCGAGATCGCGCGTCCACACGCTGGCACCGAGGCCGAAATCGGTATCGTTCGCCAAGCGCACCGCGTCTTCGTCGTCGCGCGCGCGCAAGACCGCGGCGGCGGGGCCGAACAGTTCCTCGTTGTACGCCGGCATACCGGCCTCGACATGGTCGAGAATCGTCGCCGGATAGTGGCAAGCGCCTTCGCCCGGCACGCCGCCGGTGCGCAGCGTCGCGCCCGCGGCGACGGTGCGCTGCACTTGCGCATGAACCTCGTCGCGCAAATCGCCGCGGGCCATCGGCGCGAGCGTGGTCGCCTCGTCCATCGGGTCGCCGATCCTGAGCTTGCCCGCGGCGTCGACGAAACGCTCGACGAACGCGTCGGCGATACCGGGCGTGACGATGAAGCGCTTGGCGGCGATGCAGGTCTGACCCGCGTTGCCGAAACGCGACGCGATGGCGACCGGAATCGCGAGGTCGAGGTCGGCGTCGTCCAGCACTACGAACGGATCGCTGCCGCCCAATTCCATCACGCATTTCTTCAGATGTCGGCCGGCGGTAGCCGCGACCGAACGCCCGGCGCGCTCGCTGCCGGTCAGCGTGACCGCTTTGATGCGCGGGTCGGCGATCACGCGCGCCGCCGCCACGTTATCGATATGCAGCACGCCGAAGATGCCTTCAGGCGCGCCCGCCTCGCGCAGCACGTCGGCAATGGCGTCGGCGCAACGCGGCACGTTGGTCGCGTGCTTGAGCAGCGCGACATTCCCGGCCATCAACGCCGGCGCCAGAAAACGGAACACCTGCCAGATCGGGAAATTCCACGGCATCACCGCGAACACGCAGCCGATGGGTTCGTAGGTCACATAACTGCGCTGCGCCTCGGTGCGTATCTGGGCGTCGCGCAGATAATCGACCGCATGCTCGGCGTAGTACTCGCAGGCGCCCGCGGATTTTTCGATTTCCGCCAGCGCTTCGCGACGCAGTTTGCCCATATCGGCACTCATCGTCGCCGCGATCGCATCGCGGCGCGCGCGCAATCCGGCGGCGACCGCGCGCAACAAGGCGCTGCGTTCGTCGAGCCCCTGGGCGGCCCACATCGGCGCGGCCTTCGCGGCCGTTGCAAGCGCGCGCTCGACTTCGGCCTCGCCCGCGTAGTCGTAGACGTAATCGACCGCTCCGGTCCATGGATGAATCAATCGCACCGTCATCGCTTCTCCTATCGCATCTGCGGCGTTATCGCCTGTTCGAAATCGTTCGCGCGTATCGCCCTTGCGCGCTGCGCGGGGGAAATCGGGAGACGGTTGGTATGCCAATGCTTCCAACCCTTCCCTGGCCCTCCCCTTCGCTTCGCGAAAGGGAGGGAATATCGGGCGATCAGGCAAACCGCCTGCTCAACCCAATCGCTCAGACGTTGTCTTGCTCGTTCGCCGTTTGCGCAGCGAGTTGGATATCACGCTGCCTGCGTTTTTCCTCGCGGTACATGAACCACCAGCCGATCAACGCCGCCAGCGAGACCGCCAGCACCATCAGCGTCGCCAGCGCATTGATCTTCGGGCTGAGGCCGAGGCGCACCGAGGAGAACACTTTCATCGGCAGCGTGGTCGAACTGGGACCGGCGACGAAGCTCGCGATCACCACGT
>JAGNNB010000253.1 GCA_017990865.1 Lysobacteraceae bacterium | reverse complement strand
ACCTTGAACCAAATAGAAGATGACGGTGCCGATCACACCCCACTTGACCTGTTCGAGCAGAGACACTTGTTGCCCACGCGTAGCCGCCTCCATGACCATATCGAAATATCCGCCCACGAACATGACAGGCAAGACGATCAGCATCATGACAACCACATCGATCAAGGCCGCGCCCAGGCGCTCGCCCAAACCGGCGAGCTCGGAATCGGAGTCGATGCCGACGATCGGGGTCTGCGGGGCTTCATAAGGATTGCGTTCGTTCATGCGTCGGTTTCTCTCGATCTCAAGTGCGCGGCAAGGTCACGCCGGTCTGGCCTTGGTATTTGCCGCCGCGGTCGCGATAGGAAGTCTCGCAGACTTCGTCCGACTGGAAAAACAGCATTTGCGCCACGCCTTCGTTGGCGTAGATGCGCGCCGGCAGCGGCGTGGTGTTGCTGAATTCGAGGGTGACGTGCCCTTCCCATTCCGGTTCCAGCGGGGTCACGTTGACGATGATGCCGCAGCGCGCGTACGTGCTTTTGCCGAGGCAGACGACCAACACGTCGCGCGGAACGCGGAAATATTCGACCGTGCGCGCCAAAGCGAAGGAATTCGGCGGAATGATGCACACGTCCGATTCCACGTCGACGAAACTGCCGCTGTCGAAATGTTTCGGATCGACGATGGTCGAGTTGATGTTGGTGAATATCTTGAATTCGCGCGAGCAACGCACGTCGTAACCGTAGCTGGACGTGCCGTAACTGACGATGCGCTGGCCCTCGGCCGAGTGTTTGACCTGGCCGGGCTCGAACGGCTCGATCATGCCCTGCTGCTCGGCCATCCGGCGGATCCAGCGGTCGCTTTTGATGCTCATGCCTGCGTTCCTGGGGCGGATGCGCCCCGCGAGGCGGGCATTCTATCGGGTTCGCGCCGCGGCTTCGCCGCTGGCGACGACGTCATCGACGCTGCCGCCGATCCCGTCGTATCGATCTTGCCGCGCGCGATACGGCGCGCAGAAGCCTCACACCAACTGCGCACCGATACCCGCGCGCATTCGCGGACGAGCCGCGAGCGCTTCCAGCAAACGGCCGGCGGTATCGCGATAGGCGCGCGCCGCCGCCGAATCCGGCGCCGACCGCACCACCGGCACGCCGATATCGCCTTGTTCGCGGATGGCGATTTCCAGCGGCAGCGAACCCAGCAGCGGTACGCCGTACTGCGCCGCCATGCGCTCGGCACCGCCGCTGCCGAACAGGTGTTCGACGTGCCCGCAGTTCGAGCAC
Source organism: Lysobacteraceae bacterium (assembly GCA_017990865.1). GTDB lineage: Bacteria > Pseudomonadota > Gammaproteobacteria > Xanthomonadales > Xanthomonadaceae > Lysobacter_I. The sequence continues at coordinate 3,953 of JAGNNB010000253.1, read as the reverse complement.
ACGTGCTGGGCCATGTTTTCGATCAACCCCAGCACCGGAACCTGCACCTTTTCGAACATTTTCAATGCTTTGCGCGCATCCAGCGTCGCCACTTCCTGCGGCGTGGTGACGATCACCGCGCCGGCCACCGGAATCTTCTGGGCCAACGTGAGCTGGATATCGCCGGTGCCGGGCGGCAGATCGACGATCAACACATCCAACGGCTCGTCTCCGCTACCGCCCCAGAGCGTGTCGCCGAGCAATTGGGTCAGGGCCGAGGTGGCCATCGGGCCGCGCCAGATCATCGGTGTGTCCTGTTCGACCAGAAAACCGATCGACATCGTCTGCACCCCGTGCGCCTGCATCGGAACGATCGATTTGCCGTCCGGACTGTCCGGCCGGCCGGATAACCCGAGCATGGTCGGGATGCTGGGGCCGTAGATGTCGGCGTCCAGCACGCCGACGCGCAGGCCGGTATCGGCCAACGCCAAGGCTAGATTGACCGCCGTGGTGGACTTGCCCACCCCGCCCTTGCCCGAGCCGATGGCGACGATATTGCGGACCCGCGGCAGCGGGGACACGTTGGGCTGTACGGCGTGGACCGGCAACCGACTCGAGGAGGGCGTCTGCATCCCTGCATTGTCCCCGGGCCGCCCCCCGGACGCCAGACTGCGACACGTCGGGCCCTTGCCGCATCCCCTCTTTCGAGGGGCGAACGGAAACCCACCCCGGAGCGCCAAACGTCGCATACACCCGGCCCATGACAGCGGCGTTAAAGGCATGTTAATTTCGCACGAGGCGGGCGACCGGGGAAACAGTCGACCCACCGCACGACGCAAAGTCGATTCCACCACTTACATCGGGGATTTCCATGAGCTTTGAACGCAACCGCAGACTGCGGAGAGACCGATTGACCAGCGCCATCCTGGCGACGCTGCTGATCCCGTTCGCGGGCACGGCTTTCGCCCAGGACGCCGCGAAGGACGAGGACGAAACGGAACAGACGCAAACCGAATCGCAGGCCGCGACCGACCTCGGCAAGATCGAAGTCGTCGGCAGCCGCATCAAGCGCGCCGAAGTCGAAGGGCCTTCGCCGGTGACGGTGATCAGCACCGAGCAACTCGAAAAGGAAGGTTTCGTTACCGTTTTCGACGCACTGGAAACCCTGACGCAAAACACGGGCTTCGTGCAAAACGAATTGAACTCCGCAGGCGGCTTCACGCCCAACGGTAGCCCAGTCAATCTGCGCGGCTTGGGCACCGGCCGCACGTTGTTGCTGATCAACGGTCGTCGCGCAGCCGACTACCCGTTTCCGTACAACGGCCAGAGCAACTTCCAGAACTTCGGTAACGTCCCCACCGCTGCGGTCGATCGCATCGAAATCCTCAGCGGCGGCGCTTCGGCGATTTACGGCTCCGACGCCGTCGCGGGCGTGATCAATGTCGTATTGAAGAAGAATTACGAAGGCGATGTGTTCAAGATGCGCACCGGCACCAGCACCACCGGTGGCGGCGACTTCGCCGATTTCCAGTGGGTCGGCGGCAGAACCGGCGACAACTGGAGCGTGACGTACGCGTTGGAGTATCTCGCTGATGAGCCCGTCTACGCCTATCAGCGCGACTTCATGGATTCGCGCGAAGACAATCCGCTTCCGAACCCGCTGTTGGGCAACCAACCGGCAGGCACCTTGCGTATCAATCGCGTCGGTCTCCCGGCCAATACCCCAAACACTTTCATCGGACCGCCGACCGGCGCTTGCGCTCAATTCGGCGGTGAGTACGTCGCTTGGACCTATCGCGCGGTAAGCACCGCGACCGGTCTGCCCTACACGCAAGGCAACGCCTGCGGCTACTGGACCGATGTCGGCTACCAGTCGATCGCCAACGGCAACAGCGACTTCTCCGGTTATATCTACGGCAATTACGACTTCGGCAACGGCATGGAAGGCTGGGCCAGCGTCATGGGCTACCACTCCAAGTCGAATTTGACCGGCGGCGTCGAATTCATCGGCGGTCCGCATATCGACGGCACCGGTACCGTCGCTACGTTCTTCGCGACCAACCCCTCGATCAACGGCAACGTGCAGATCCAGCGCATCTTCACGCCGCAGGAATACGGCGGCATCGAGGGCACGCATCAGAAATTCACCGAGAAATCGCTCGACTTCGCCGCCGGTCTGCGCGGCACGTTCGCCGACAAATTCGATTGGGACTTCACCCTCGGCCGCGCCGATTACTGGGCCGACCGCACGCGTCCGCGCCTGGACGGTTCGGCCGTCACCGATTTCTTCTTCGGTCCGCGGCTCAACACCACCGGCACTCCGCGCTATCTGATCAATCTTGAGCGTTTCTACCGCCCGTTGACGCCGGCTGAGTATCGCTCGCTGTCGACGACGCTGAAATACGAATCGCATTCCTGGGTCACTCAAGGCAGTTTCGTGCTGAGCGGCGACTTGTTCGAATTGCCGGCTGGCCCGCTCGGTTTCGCCGCTGTGGTCGAAGGCACGCAGCAGGGTTACGAACTGAATTCGCCGCCGGAAATCCTGCCGACGAACCGTCTGGCCTATAACCTCACGGGCACCAACGGCGGCGGCGATCGCGACCGTTACGCCATCGGCGCAGAGTTCAGTATTCCGATTTTCGAATCGCTGAAAATGAGCTTGGCCGGACGTTACGACAAATATAACGACATCACCAACGTCGACGACGCGAAAACGTGGGCGGCTGGTCTGGAGTGGCGCCCGTTCGAATCGCTGTTGGTGCGCGGCAATTATTCGACCAGCTTCAAAGCTCCCGACATGCACTACGTCTACAACGAGGGCAGCGGCAGCTTCGGCAATGCGCTCGACACCTTCCGCTGCCTGTCCACCGGCGGCTATGCGACGTTGCCGAGCCCGCCTCCAGCCGGATCGGTGCTCTGCGCGGGCTCGAACTTTATCTACTCGGTGTTCGCGACCAGTCGCGGTGAACCGACGTTGGAAGAAGAAACCGGTGAGTCGTGGACGGCGGGCATGGTGTGGGATGCCACCGACAGCTTGTCGATGTCGGTGGACTACTACAACATCGTGCTGGAAGGCGCAGTGGCCAACCTCAGCTCGACCTTCATCCTCGACGCCGAAGGCGGTTGCCGCACCGGCTTTACCCGCACGCGTCAGACGTATCAGTTCGCGCCGAGCTCCGCGTTCTGCCAAGAGGTCGTGAGCCGCGTGACCCGCACGCCGGCACCGGGCGAACTCACCGATCGCATCACCGGCGTTCGCAGCGGCCCGGTCAACCAGTCGTTCCAGCGCGTGACCGGCATCGACGCCGCGATCAACTGGCGCCTGGACACCGATCGCCTCGGCGATTTCCGCTGGCGTTTGGAGTGGTCGCACACGCTCAAGAACGAGCGTCAGGTTTTCGCGACGGACCCGATCCAAACCGACTGGCGCGACGACCCGGGCAACTTCGACTTCCGCAGCCGCGTCCGCGCGTCGGTGGCGTGGTCGAAGAACGATTGGGAAGCGAACCTGTTCACTACGCGCTACGGCAGCGTCCCGAACTGGCAGGAAACCGACCGCATCGCCCCGTATTTCCTCTGGAACGCAAACGCCAGCAAGAAGATCACCGACAAGGCGACGATCGGCCTCTACGTGAACAACATCTTCAACAAGTTCCACCCCAGCGACGACGGCTACAACAGCTACCCGTACTTCTCGGGCGTCTACAGCCCGATCGGCCGCACGATCTCGGCGGAGTTCGAGTACAAGTTCCGCTGATCGAGCGTTGGAAGCGTAACGAAAGAGCCCGGCTTAAAGCCGGGCTCTTTTTTTCTCGCCCCAACACGCATCGGCGGACTGCGCCGTCGGACCAACCCGCGCTAAACCCGCGGCCGAAGCCTCCCCGAAAATACCGATCCGGCGATCTCCATACCCATCCGAATGCGGTATAAAGGCGTACCGCGGGGCGGGCGGGTCGCCCGCATCGGGGCTGGTA
>JAGNNB010000252.1 GCA_017990865.1 Lysobacteraceae bacterium | reverse complement strand
TGGTCGATCTGTGCTTCGGCGGTACGCCGTCGCGCATCGGCGGCGCCACGTTCGAGGATTTGCAGGCCGATGCCGCGCGCATCGCCTTGCATGCCTGGGACAATAACGCGCTGCCGGACATCGGCGGCTTGTTGCAGTACACGCCGACCGGCGAATACCACCAATACAATCCCGACGTGGTCACGCGCCTGCAGCGCGCCGTGCGCAGCGGGTCGCGCGCGGATTGGACCGCTTACGCCGATGCGGTGAACACGCGGCCGGCGGCGGCGCTGCGCGATCTGCTCGCGTTGAACACGGCGCAGACGACGCCGATTCCGTTGGATGACGTGGAACCGATCGAGAGCATCGTCCAGCGTTTCGACACCGCGGCGATGAGCCTGGGCGCGCTGTCGCCCGAAGCGCACGAAGCCTTGGCGATCGCGATGAACCGCCTCGGCGGCCGCAGCAATTCCGGCGAAGGCGGCGAAGACCCCGCGCGCTACGGCACCGACAAAGTCTCGAAGATCAAGCAAGTCGCGTCGGGCCGCTTCGGCGTCACGCCCGAATATCTGGTCAACGCCGAAGTGCTGCAGATCAAGGTCGCGCAGGGCGCCAAGCCCGGCGAAGGCGGTCAGTTGCCCGGTCACAAAGTCAACGCGTTGATCGCGCGCCTGCGCTACGCGCGGCCGGGCATCGGTTTGATTTCGCCGCCGCCGCATCACGACATCTATTCGATCGAAGATCTCGCACAATTGATTTTCGATCTGCGCCAAGTGAACCCCGAAGCGCTGATCTCGGTGAAATTGGTGGCGCACGCGGGCGTGGGCACGATCGCCAGCGGCGTCGCCAAGGCCGGCGCCGATCTGATCACTATTTCCGGCCACGACGGCGGCACCGGCGCCAGCCCGCTGTCGTCGATCCGCTACGCCGGTACGCCGTGGGAACTGGGCTTGAGCGAAGCGCGGCAGGCCTTGGTCGCGAACGAATTGCGCGACCGCGTGATCGTGCAGGCCGACGGCGGCATGAAGACCGGCTTGGACGTGATCAAGGCCGCGCTGCTGGGCGCGGAATCGTTCGGCTTCGGCACCGCGCCGATGATCGCGCTGGGTTGCAAATATCTGCGCATCTGCCATCTGAACAACTGCGCCACCGGCGTGGCGACGCAGGACGACGTGCTGCGTAGCGAACACTTCACCGGCTTGCCGGAGCGCGTCGAGAACTTCTTCCGCGGCATCGCCCAAGACGTGCGCGAATTGCTCGCTTCGCTCGGCGCGCGCACGCTGGAAGAGATCGTCGGCCGCACCGATCTGCTGCGGCAAATCGAAACCGGCGTCGATGCGAGCGAGGTGCGCGAACGTATCGATCTGTCGCCGCTGCTCGCGAACGACGGACTTGCGGTCGGCGGCCATTGCGGCGCGCGCGCGCGCCAGCCGGTGCCGTCGGGACTGGCCACGATCCTGGAACATGACCTCGCCGATGTCGTCGCGCAAAAACGCGGCGGCGCGTTTCGCTACCCGATCCGCAACACCGACCGCACGATCGGCGCGCGGCTTTCCGGTCGCATCGCGCGCGCGCACGGCAACCACGGCATGTGCGATGCGCCGATCGATCTGCATTTCGACGGCACCGCCGGGCAAAGTTTCGGCGCGTTTCTGGCCGGCGGCGTGCATCTGGAACTCGAAGGCGAGGCCAACGATTACGTCGGCAAAGGCATGGCCGACGGCCGCATCGTCATTCGCCCGCCGCAGAACGCGCGCTACGTCGCGCACGAGTCGGCGATTCTCGGCAACACCTGTTTGTACGGCGCGACCGGCGGCGAACTCTACGCTGCGGGTCGCGCGGGCGAGCGTTTCGCGGTGCGCAACTCCGGCGCGCTCGCCATCGTCGAAGGCGCTGGCGATCACTGCTGCGAATACATGACCGGCGGCATTGTCGTCGTCCTCGGCCGCACCGGCTTGAACTTCGGCGCGGGCTTCACCGGCGGCATGGCCTACGTGCTCGATCGCGACCGCGATTTCGTCGACCGCTACAACCACGAACTCATCGATATTCTGCGCATCAATTCCGAAGGCTTCGAACATCATCGCTCGCACTTGCTCGATTTGCTCGAAACCCATGTGCGCTATACCGGCAGCGCGCACGCGCGCGCGATCGTCGAAAATTTCCGCGACCACCTCGGCAAATTCTGGTTGGTGAAACCGAAGGCGGTGAGCATCGAAGTGCTGGGCGAGACGCTCAGGAGGGCGGCATGATCCTTTCGCGCTTCGCACGAAAAGATCATCCCAAGATTCGCTCCGCGAATCTCGGGCCCCGCTTCGTTCTTCCGATCCCCCCGCCTTCGGCGCGCCCCCTTACCAAGGGGGCTTCGCTCTGCGGAAGATGCCCGGTTCCATCGGTAGAGCGGAGCGCAGCTCCGCTGTGGCGGCTGCGGAAAGGGTGTAGCGGAGCTGCGCTCCGCTCTACGGGGGCGAGGTGTCGCGTGTCGGTATCGTTCTTCTCCCTCTCCCCCGCGTGCGGGGGAGAGGGGCGGGGTGAGGGGCGGGGTCGCGATAAAGCGCTCCTCGCCCACGCTTTTGGTGCGGCCTCTCTTCCGCGTGCGGATGAGAGCCATACCCACAGCCGATCGACCCATCGAACGGGAGCGCGCGCATGAGCAAGAAAACTCCGCAAGCGTTTCTGCAGACGCAGCGGCAGATGCCCGAGCGTGTGCCGTTGGAGCAGCGCAAGCACGGCGACTTCGCCGAGCTCTACGGCCGTTTCGACGAAGCCGACGCGAAAAAACAAGCCGCGCGTTGTTTGGATTGCGGCAACCCGTATTGCAGTTGGGGCTGCCCGCTGCACAACTACATTCCGCAATGGTTGGAACTGGCGCGCGAAGGCCGCGTCGCCGAAGCCGCGGCGCTATGCCACGAAACCAACCCGCTGCCGGAAATCTGCGGTCGCGTGTGTCCGCAGGATCGTCTGTGCGAAGGGTCGTGCACGCTCAACGATGGTTTTGGTGCGGTCACCATCGGCGCGGTGGAGAAATACATCGTCGATCGCGCGCTGGCCGAAGGTTGGACGCCCGATCTGTCGCATGCGCCGGACACCGGCAAACGCGTGGCGATCGTCGGCGCCGGGCCTGCGGGTTTGGCGTGCGCGGATCGCTTGGCGCGCGCGGGCGTGCGCGCGACGGTCTTCGATCGCTACGAACAGATCGGCGGTCTGCTGTGGTTCGGCATTCCGAATTTCAAACTCGACAAGTCGGTGTTGGATACGCGACGACGCACGCTGGAAGGCATGGGCGTGGACTTCCGCCTCGGCGTGGAGATCGGTCGGGACGTGTCGCTGGATGCGCTGCTCGCCGATTACGATGCGGTGTTTCTCGGTTTAGGCAGTTATCGCTACACCGACGGCGGCTTGCCCGGGCAAACCTTGCGCAATGTATTGCCGGCCTTGCCCTTTCTGGTGCAGAACGGGCGCATCGTGAGCGGCGAGAACGATGTCGAAGGCCGGCCCATCGCCGGTTGGGAAGATAGTGTCGAAGTGCCCGATCTGCACGGCAAACGTGTGGTGGTGCTGGGCGGTGGCGATACCGGCATGGACTGCGTGCGCAGCGCCGTGCGTTTGGGCGCGGCCGAAGTGAGCTGCGTGTATCGCCGCGACGAAGCGAACATGCCCGGCTCGGCGCGCGAAGTGGCGAACGCGCGCGAGGAAGGCGTGCGATTTTTGTTCCAGCGCGCGCCGCTCGAATTGCTCGACGACGGCGAAGGCCGCGTACGTGCCGTGCGCGTGGTCGAAACGCGATTGGGCGCGCCCGATGCGCGCGGCCGTCAACGCCCGGAACCGGTGCCCGGCAGCGAAACCGAATTGCTCGCCGACGTGGCGATCATCGCGTTCGGCTTCCAGCCCGACCCGCCGGCGTGGCTCGCTGCGCACGGCGTCGCATTGCACGACGACGGCCGCGTGAAGATCGTGCCGGCGCCGCCGCCGCATCATGTCTTGCGCGTCGATCCCGCGAATCCGCTGTACCCGTATCAGACGACGAACCCGAGACTCTTCGCCGGCGGCGACGGCGTGCGCGGCGCCGATCTCGTGGTCACGGCGGTGCAGGAAGGTCGCGACGCGGCGGCGAGTATCGTGCGTTATCTCGGCGCGACGAAGGCCTGAGAGTCGCCGTTCAAGACGACGACGCCCGCATCGAATGCGGGCGTGCTGAGCGACGAACTTTGTGTTGAGGCGAATGCGGAGAGCAGCGCCGCTCTCGTCGCGGTTGGATCACGCTTCGAATGCGCCCCGCGCCACGTCGTACCAAGGCGTGCAAACCCGTTGTTGCCGCTCGGCCGCCGCGAAAGAAGCGACCCAGATGCGGCCGTCCTTGGTGTCCTGCGGCGAATTTAATGGCACGTCGCTCGTCGGCAAAACCCCGACGCACCAACGCAGGCGCTTGGGCATCCTGTCGGCTTGCACCATGGTCTGGAACCGGGCGGCCAAGGTGGCGCCGGGCGCCAGTTCGATGGCGAGCGGGGTGGGCGGCGAAGTCGGCGAAGGCTCGGGCAGCGCCATCGCCGCGTGGACGAGGGTGAGATCGTCGCCAGTCGGCTCCTGGCGCGGGATACCGATACCGCCGAGGGCCTGTCGGCCGATGCCGATGTCGTGGACATTGCCGCGATCGAACACTGCCAGCGCGGTCGTGCCGTCGTTGCGCAACACATAGCGCACATCGACGACCAGCCGGTCGGTCGTCGCGTCGATAGCGACGAGCAAGTCAGTGCCGAACGCGCCGCGGATGCGGGCTTCAGGTAACGCATGTTCGGCGGGGGCGGAAGAAGATGTCATGGGTGACTCCGGCGGAGGGGACGGCTTTGTGTCGGCGCAGGCCGTGAGCGCGACGGCGGTCAGCCAGAGAGCGCCCACTCGCCGAATCATCGACGCTGGCCCCCTGCGGCTTGTTCGGGCTGATCGGCTTGCGGCGGTACGATCTGCTGCGGCTTGACTTCGGCTTGTTGCCGCGCCAGATCCGCTGCGCCTTGTTCTTTGAACTGCCCGGCGTTTTGATCGTACAGGCTGGCGGATGCTTGCCGAAGGCCTTGGCTGTCGCTGTTTTGCATCGCAGTGAGCATGCGATCGAGGGCGGCGTCGCCGGTCGAGGCGAAGGGCGTACTTCCGCCACCGACAGGCGCCATCGCCACGGGCGAACCCAGCCCGCCGTCCCACGGCGAAGAAAAACTATAGCTTGGTCGTTGCGGCAGGCCCATTTCT
>JAGNNB010000251.1 GCA_017990865.1 Lysobacteraceae bacterium | reverse complement strand
CGGCGAGTTCGTCGTCACCCGCGGCGGCGGTACCAATGCGTGGACGCGTCCGCCGGGCGATCTGGGCAACGGCACCGGAAACGACCCCGTTACCTCGCAAACGATTCGCTGCGAATCCAACGAACGAGCCACCGTGCGTTGCAATGCCGCCGTCAACCACCGTGCGGAGTTGATCCGCCAACTCTCCGACGCCCCCTGCAACGAGGGCGGTAGCTGGGGTTGGGATAGCAACGGTGTGTGGGTCAACAGCGGTTGTCGCGGCGAGTTCCGCGTTTGGTAAAGCCAGTGTTGTAAGGCGCGTCGTATTGAGCGCATCCGGTAACACCGACGGGCCGCGTTTGCGGCCAGTTGGCGATCCGAGGATTCATCGCAGGCCGCCGAAAGGCGGCCTGCGCGTTTGCGCGCGGCGCGCATTCGAGGCACATATTGGGGCGAACGCTACGTCGAGGCCACGCCACAAGCGCGCGCATCGGCCGGTCGCGCGCATGGCTTTACACTATGCCGATGAACGACATCATCGACACCTCCGACGGCGACACCATCGACTACGCCCGCTACGACCGCATTCGCCCGATCCGGTGGACCGGCGACGCGCTGGAACTGCTCGATCAACGCAAATTGCCGTTCCAAGTCGAATATGCCACATGTTCCGATAGCGACGCGGTCGCCGAGGCGATCCACGCGCTGATCGTGCGCGGTGCGCCCGCGATCGGTATCGCTGCGGCCTGGGGCGTCGTGCTGGCGGCGCGCGCATGCACCGCGCCCGATGCATCCGAAGCGGCGCTGACGCTGGAACCGGTGATGCGCCGGCTCAACGCCGCGCGCCCGACAGCGGTGAATCTCGCCTGGGCCCTGCAGCGCATGCGTCGCGCGCTCGCGGCCGTGCTGCCGGGCGAAGACTGGCGTGCTGCGTTGAGGAACGAAGCGCAGGCCATCGCCGACGAAGATTTGGCCGCGAACCGCCGGATGGGCGATCTCGGCGCGCGGATGATCGCCGCAGGCAGCGGCGTGCTCACGCACTGCAATACCGGCTCGCTCGCCACCGCCGGTTTCGGCACAGCGCTCGGCGTGATTCGCGCCGGCGTGGCGCAGGGCCGGATCGAACGCGTGTTCGCGGGCGAAACCCGGCCTTGGCTGCAAGGCGCGCGCCTGACCGTGTGGGAACTGCAGCAGGACCGCATCGACGCCACGCTGATCGCCGATGCCGCCGCGTCCCACTTGATGAAAACCGGGCAGGTGCAGTGGGTGATCGTCGGTGCCGACCGCATCTGCGCCAATGGCGATGTCGCCAACAAGATCGGTACCTATCAACTCGCGATCGCCGCGCGTTTCCACGGCGTGAAAACGATGGTGGTCGCGCCGTGTTCCACCGTCGATATGGCGACGCCGACCGGAACGGATATCGAGATCGAACAACGCGATCCCGGCGAGTTGTTCGGTGTCGGCGGCGTGCGTACGGTCGCCGAAGGCGTTCGTGCCTGGAACCCGGTGTTCGACGTGACCCCGGCCGATCTGATCGATGCGATCGTGACCGAACGCGGTGTGGTGGAGCGCCCGAACAGCGTCTTGATGCGGGCGATGTTCGGCGAGGCTTGAGCCCCGCTTTTTTCGATTTCGCCGCGCGCGTATCGCGATCGCGCTGGGCCTACGGCGCGCGTCGCGACACCCTCGGGACAGGCTTTTTTGCGCCGCAGCATTTTCGGGTTTTCCAAGTGCGGTTCGCCGGGTCTCCAGGACGCGCGCAAGTGATTGTTTCCGCATGAAAAACCGAGGCCGCGAAGGCGGCTTTCGCGGGGCCGTTCATGTTACAATTCGGCGTTCGCGCGATGGCCTCGCGCGAGCCCGTCGACCAGACCTCTTGAGCCCGCGCGCATAGCGGGTTCGGTGCCCCTATTCGGTTCGGCGCGGCCCCTCGGCGATGCCTTCCGCGTCGCGCACGTCTCCCCTGCAAAAGAAGTCGTAATGACAGAACTCGCGAAGGAAATCATCCCGGTCAATCTCGAAGACGAGATGCGCCGCAGCTATCTCGATTACGCCATGAGCGTGATCGTGGGCCGCGCGCTCCCCGATGCGAGGGACGGCCTGAAGCCGGTGCATCGCCGCGTGTTGTTCGCGATGAACGAACTGGGCGCGCACAGCAACAAGCCTTACTACAAATCGGCGCGCATCGTCGGCGACGTGATCGGTAAGTACCACCCGCACGGCGACCAATCGGTGTACGACACCCTGGTGCGCATGGCGCAGCCCTTCTCGCTGCGCTATTTGCTGGTGGACGGGCAGGGCAACTTCGGTTCGGTCGACGGCGACAACGCCGCGGCGATGCGATACACCGAAGCGCGCATGGCCAAGCTCACCCACGAGCTGATGGCCGACATCGAAAAGGACACGGTCGATTTCCAACCGAACTACGACGAAAAGGAACAGGAACCGACGGTGATGCCGTCGCGCTTCCCGAACCTGTTGGTGAACGGTTCTGCTGGCATCGCGGTCGGCATGGCGACGAATATCCCGCCGCACAATTTGTCGGAAGTGATCGACGCCACCGTTGCGCTGATCGACGACCCCGAAATCGAAATCGACGGCCTGATGCAGCACATCCCCGGTCCGGATTTTCCCACCGCGGGCATCATCAACGGCGTCGGCGGCATTCACCTGGCGTATCGCACCGGCCGCGGTCGCGTGCGCATGCGCGCGCGGGCCGAGGTGGAAGTGGCCGACAACGGCCGCGAGGCGATCGTCGTCACCGAGATTCCCTACCAAGTCAATAAAGCGAGGCTGATCGAAAAGATCGCCGAACTGGTGAAGGAAAAGAAACTCGAAGGCATCAGCGAGTTGCGCGACGAGTCCGACAAGGACGGCATGCGCATCTACATCGAGATCAAACGCGGCGAATCGGCCGAGGTGGTGCTCAACAACCTCTATGCGCAGACGCCGTTGGAATCGGTGTTCGGCATCAACATGGTCGCGCTGGTCGATGGTCGCCCGCAGTTGCTGAATCTGAAGCAGATTCTGGAATGCTTCGTGCGCCATCGCCGCGAAGTGGTCACCCGCCGCACCATCTTCGAACTGCGCAAAGCCCGCGCGCGCGCGCATATTTTGGAAGGCCTGACCGTCGCGCTCGCCAACATCGACGAGATGATCGAGTTGATCAAGACCTCGGCGAACCCCAACGAAGCGCGCGAGCGGATGCTCGCGAAGACCTGGGATGCGGGGCTGGTCGCCAGCCTGCTCGCCGCCGCCGGTAGCGATGCCTCGCGGCCGGAAGATTTGCCTGCCGGCGTCGGTTTGCTCGCCGACGGCTACCAACTGACCGAAGTCCAGGCCAAAGAAATCCTGGAAATGCGCCTGCACCGCCTCACCGGCTTGGAGCAGGACAAACTCACCGACGAGTACAAGGAACTGCTCGAAGCGATTCGCGGCTTGATCGAGATTCTCGAAAACCCCGATCGCCTGCGCGAAGTCATCCGCGACGAATTGCTCGAAGTGAAGGAGGAATACGGCGACGCGCGCCGCAGCGAGATTCGCGCCAGCGAAGAAGACCTCGATATTCTCGATCTGATCGCGCCGGAAGACGTGGTGGTGACGCTCTCGCACGCCGGCTACGCGAAACGTCAGCCGGTGACGGCGTATCGCGCGCAAAAACGCGGCGGTCGCGGCCGCAACGCGGCAGCGACGAAGGACGAGGATTTCATCGATCAACTATGGCTGGTCAACACCCACGATACGCTGCTGACCTTCACCAGCAGCGGCCGCGTGTTCTGGCTGCCCGTGCATCAGTTGCCCGACGCCGGCCCCAACGCGCGCGGTCGGCCGATCGTCAACTGGCTGGCGCTGGAAGAGGGCGAGAAAGTGCAGGCCGTGGTGCCGGTGCATGCCTACGACGAACAGCATTTCGTTTTCTTCGCCACCCGCAACGGCACGGTCAAGAAAACGCCGCTCACCGAATTCGCCTATCGATTGGCGCGCGGCAAGATCGCGATCAATCTCGACGAGGGCGACGCCTTGATCGGCGCCGCGCTGACCGATGGCGAGCGCGACATCCTGCTGTTCGCCTCGAACGGCCGCGTCGCGCGCTTCGCCGAAGCGCACGTCCGCCCGATGGGCCGCACCGCCACCGGCGTTCGCGGCATGCGTCTGGCCGGCGGCGAAGCGGTGGTGAGTTTGATCGTCGCCGAATCGGCCGGCGATGCGGTGGAAGACGAGAGCGTCGCCGATGTTCTCGACCTGAGCGTGGAACTGGCGGTGCCGGAGACCGGTGCCGAAGAGCGCCCCGAATCCGCCGAAGCCGAAGCGATCGATGCGGGCCAAGACGACGGCACCACGCTCTACATCCTGACCGCTACTGAGAACGGCTACGGCAAGCGCACGCCGCTGACGGACCACCCGCGCAAGGGCCGCGGTACCCAGGGCGTGATCGGTATCCAGACCACCGCCCGCAACGGCAAGCTCGTCGGCGCGGTCCTGCTGCGCAGCAGCGACGAAGTCCTGCTGATTTCCGACGGCGGCACCCTGGTGCGGACGCGAGCGGTGGAGATTTCGCGCGTCGGCCGCAACACCCAAGGCGTCACTCTGATGCGCATGGTCGAAGGCGAAACTCTGCAAGCCCTGGAACGGCTGGACGCGTCGCTCGACGACGACAACGGCGGAGCGATGGAAGAAGCGCCGCCCGCCGTCCGCGATTTCGAGTACACCCAGCCGATGCCGCCGGATCCGGCGCCCGAAGCGATGTGACCTCGGAGCGCATCGCATACGCGGTGTGATGTCATGCTCGCAACGAAATAGCCGCCTTCGGGCGGCTGTTTCGTTCGGGTCGTTCCGTCGTGCTGATAGCAACGAAGAAATCTCCCTTCTCCCCGCCCAGCGGGGAGAAGGTGGCGCGCAGCGCCGGATGAGGGGCGGGCAGCCCTGATCAAGCTGCCGTGATCGGGCAGCCGCAATCGATCACCAAGCGCCCCTCCCCCGGCCTTCGGCCACCCTCTCCCCGTCCCTCGCACGGGCAGAGGGGAGCGCTGTGGAGCAACTGTCCTTTTCGAAACGCTTGCCGATATCGGTAAGCATGCCCCTCGCGACGCTCGCGATCACAACTCGATTTCGTTAAGCACTCTGACGGATCTACAACGGGTTCCTTCTCCCCGCCCAGCGGGGAGAGGGTGGCGCGCAGCTCCGGAGGAGGGGTGGGCAGCCCTGATCAAGCTGCCGCGATCTGGCAGCCGCAATCGATCACCAAGAGCGCCCC
>JAGNNB010000250.1 GCA_017990865.1 Lysobacteraceae bacterium | reverse complement strand
CGTTGGTGAAGCGCGAAGCCGGCAAAGGGATTTGGATGGAACGCGTTCCGCTGCCGACGATCGGCCCGAACGAAGTGCTCATCAAACTGGAAAAAACCGCGATCTGCGGCACCGACCTGCATATCTATCTGTGGGACGCGTGGAGCCAGCGCACGATCAAGCCGGGTTTGGTGATCGGCCACGAGTTCGTCGGCCGCATCGTCGAAATCGGCCCCGGCGTCACCGGCTACCGCATCGGCCAGCGGGTCTCGGCCGAAGGCCATATCGTGTGCGGCCACTGCCGCAACTGCCGCGCGGGCAAGCCGCATTTGTGCCCGAACACCATCGGCATCGGCGTGAACCGCGACGGCGCGTTCGCCGAATACATCGCGATGCCGTCGAGCAATCTGTGGCCGATCCCCGACCAGATCCCCAGCGAACTGGCGGCATTCTTCGACCCCTACGGCAATGCGGCGCACTGCGCGTTGGAGTTCGACGTGGTCGGCGAGGACGTCCTGATCACCGGCGCCGGCCCGATCGGCGTGATGGCGGCCGGCATCTGCAAGCACATCGGCGCCCGTAATATCGTCGTCACCGACGTGAACGACTATCGCCTCAAGCTCGCCGCCGACATGGGCGCGACGCGCGTGGTGAACGTCAGCAAGAGCTCGCTGAAAGAAGTGATGTCCGACCTGCACATGGAAGGCTTCGACGTGGGCCTGGAGATGAGCGGCAATCCGCACGCCTTCAACGACATGCTCGATTGCATGTATCACGGCGGCAAGATCGCCCTGCTCGGCCTGTTGCCCAAAGGCGCGGGCGTGGACTGGGATCGCATCATCTTCAAGGGCCTGACCATTCACGGCATTTACGGCCGAAAGATGTACGAGACCTGGTACAAGATGACGCAATTGGTGTTGTCGGGTTTTCCGCTCGGCAAAGTGCTGAGCCATCAACTGCCGATCGACGAATTCCAGACCGGCTTCGATCTGATGGAATCCGGAAAGTCGGGCAAGGTGGTCTTGAGCTGGAACTGATTCGCGACCGATTGGAGCCGCAGCCGATTGGAGCTCGCGACCGCTTGGAGCTCGCGACCGGCAGGCGCGTGCGACGGATCGCGAACGGCATCGCCACAAAAAAAGCGCCCGAAGGCGCTTTTTTTGCGACCGGGCGCCGAAGCGCCCGAATCGGTAACTACAGTCGACCGCTTGCGATCAACCGCCGACCGAGAAGGTCAACACGACCTTGTCTTCGGCATTGTCTTCACCGAACACGTCTTCGGCATTGTTGTCGGTACCGACGTAACCCAGACCGATGTTGACCGGCCCGAAGTCGCGGTTGGCGCCGATCGAATAGTCCAGATAGCCGTCTTCGGACGCCAAATCGTTGTCGAGCGTGGTGTAGCCGATGCCCGCGGTCAGATTGATGTCGTGGCCGACGTCCCAGCTACCGCCCATGCCCAGATACACGCTGTCGGTGCTGGTGTTCAGGTAATCGTTGGTGTAACCGAGGGTCGCGGTGTAGTTCTCGGCGAAGGTGAGCTTGCCGATCACTTCGTTGTACGCGTAATCCACGCCGTCGGGTTCGCCGACATAGTTGTAGCGGACCAATTGCACGTCGAGGTTGGTCGCGCCCAGATCGCCGTTCCAGCCGACGAACGTATCGATTTCGGCATCGGTGTCTTGGTCGGCAGCGCCGAAGTCCACGTTGGAGGCCCAGCCGCCGACGTAGAACCCGTTGGACCAGCTATAACCGGCGCCGGCCTGAATGGCCGCATGGTCGTCGGTCTGCGAAATGCCGCGGAACATGTATTCGGACGTGGCGGCGGCGTTCCAATTGAAGCCGGCGCTATCTTCTTCCTGCGCCTGCGCAGCGAGCGGCATCAGCGCCAATAAAGCCAAAGTAATCAGTTGCTTACGCACTTTAACCTCCTAAATGTCGAAAGGATTCGGACGGTGACTCGGGGGGAGCGAGGGCAGATTAACTCATATTTAACCAATTGAGGCGGATTCTAGGCGGGATTGCGCTCAGTCGTTCATCTTAGGGGACGGTGGCCGTGGAGCGCGGGACCGCTGGAGAGTGCGGGAATCTGCCCTAATCCGTCGCATTTCGGGGCAAGTCCTGACAATTCCCCACCGATCCCGATCGCATGGGCGCGATACTGGCGTCCGGGGAATGCGCGACGACAAGTAAATCGCAAGGCGAACGCATCGCGGATATGTCCGGTGTCAAATATTTGGCATCGAATTTGCTTGTATCGTTTCGCAACGGCTAACACTCACTTGGGTTCGGAGGCGGTACGCAATGGCTTACACGGTAGCTTTGTGCGGGTTGACGGCCCGGGACTCGCGTCTGCTCGAGATCGTGATCAATCGCGCCGGAAGCGCCAAATTCGCCTTCCACGCGGTTCAGGCCGAAAACGCCCACGAACCGCGGGTCGCGATCGTCGACGCCAGCTCGCCGGTCTCGCTGACGCTGTATCACGAGTTGCGTCAGCGCCATCCGCAACTGATTTCGGTGACGATTTCCGATCACGGCCTGGCCGGGGACACCCGCTACCGGATCGAGCGCAAGTCGTTGTTTCTGCAGGTGATGAAAGTACTGCAGGATCTCGCCGAACACGAGTTCACCGGCAGCAAAGTCAGCCACCACCCGGCGGCGGCGACCGCGTCGGCGGCGACGACCTCGGTGGCCGAATCGGTGTTCAATAAAACGATCGCGTCCGAACAGGCGGTGCAGCTCTCCGCCCTCGTGGTGGACGACAGCCTGACCGTGCGCGAGCAGTTGCGTCAGGCGCTGGATCGTTTGGGTATCACCTGCGATCAGGCCGATAGCGCCGAGGCGGCGATGGCGCTGCTCAAGCAGCGCAGCTACGACCTCGCGTTCTTGGACGTGGTGATGCCCGGCACCGACGGTTACGAGCTGTGCCGAAAGATCAAACACAACCCGTACACCCGGCTGATGCCCGTGCTGATGCTGACCAGCCGTTCTTCGCCCTTCGACCGCGCGCGCGGCGCCCTGTCGGGCTGCGACAGCTACCTCACCAAACCGATCACCTGGGAAACGTTCCGCCAAGCGGTGGATAAAGCCCTGTTGAAACACTTCCGCAACGACCGCGCGCAATTGCTCGCACGCGGTTATCGCTCCTGATCCGATGATCTGACCTGATCGTACGACCTGGACGTCCGGCCTGGTCGTCCGATCTGGTCGCCCGAACCGGTCGTCCGAGCCGATCTCCCGATCCTTTCGCTCGATCGCGACCGACCCGCCCCCGAATCCGTATCGCCCGCGCAAGACGCGCGCCCTGTTCGAAATCCATGGAGACGCACATGCCCAAAATCTTGATCTGCGACGATTCCGCCGCCGAACTGGCCAACCTTCGCAGCATCCTGACCGACGCCGGCTGGCATTCGGTCACCGCGTCCAATGGAGCGGAAGCCGTGCAAAAAGCGGCGGCCGAAAAACCTTCGTTGATTTTTCTCGACATCATCATGCCCGACATGGACGGTTACGAAGCCTGCCGCCAGTTGCAGTCCAACCCGGACACGAAGTCGATTCCGGTGGTGTTCGTTTCCAGCAAGAGTCAGAAAGCGGACCATATCTGGGCCAAGATGCAGGGCGCGAAAGCGTTGATCGGCAAGCCGTATTCGTCCGACCAGATTCTCGACACGCTGAAAGCCTATAGCTGACCATGTCGGCGCCTGAGATCGACATCGCAACGCCCGACGTCGCAGCCGCGACCGGCGTTGCCCGGATCGCGTTCCGGCCGCATCGAGCGCTGCCCTGGCTGGTTCTTCCGCAAGGGCTGGCGATGCAGGTGTTGATCGAAGCGCATGCCGTGCAGGTGCCGAACACGCGGCCTTGGTTCCGCGGCGTGGTCAGCCAGCGCGGTAACTTGATCCCAGTATTCGATTTGGCCGAGTGGGCCGGCTTGCCGCCCGAGCGCGCCGAACGGGAACAAATCGCCTCCGTGAATCTCGGCGCGCAAGCCTCCGCATGCGCGCTGGTGTGCAGCGAATCCCCGACCTTGACTCGCGCATCGAGCGCCGCCGACGCGACATCGCGCCACGGCGCGTCGACGATGCCCGAAGCCGACGCCATCGCGATTCCCGAGGCCTTGGCGCCTTACGTATCGCGGATCTTCGAAAGCGATCTGGGCCGGGCGCACGAATTCGATATTCTGCGTTGGATCGCGAACGCGGCGGCGCAAGTACCCGCGAGCGGTCGCTGACGCAGCGCAACGCATCGCGATCCCAATAGCAACAGCAACGACAGATTCGGTCACGACAGACTTAAGGAATGTTCCGGCATGGCTAACACTTCGATTCCCTTTCTGGGCAGCATCCGTGGCCGACTCGTCGCGGGCACCGCGGCGCTGACGCTCATTCCGTTGCTGTTGCTGGCCTTGGCATTGGGCTACTACGCCAGCCGCCAATCCGCGGCCGCGCTCGATCAACGCGCCTACGACCAGATGGCGTCGATCCGCGCCGGCAAACAAGAAGAAATCGTCGCTTACTTCGAAAACGTCCGCGACTTGATGCGAACCGTGTCGAACACGGCGGAAGTGCGTCAGGCGTTGATCGACACCACCGCCACGCAGCCGCAGATGGTCGCCGGGACCGATTTGGCCCGCGCCAAGGCCGCGCTCTCCGACTATTACCGCAACGATTTCGGCAAGCAATACCGCATCCGCAACCCCGGTCAGAACGCCGACATCTCGAAACTGGTCGAGACGCTGCCGCCACAGACGCTCGCCGCTCAGTACGCCTACATCGCAGGCAACCCGAATCCTCTGGGCAGGAAGAACGATCTGGATCAAGCGACCGATGGTTCGGCCTACAACGCCGTGCATGCGCGCATCCATCCTTATGCCCGCCGCGCTGTGCAGAACTACGGCCTGTACGACTTCTTCCTCGTCGATGCGCAAACCGGCTTCGTCGTCTACACCTACTTCAAGGAACTGGACTTCGCCACCAATCTGCGCAACGGCCCTTGGGCGCAAGCCGGCCTTGGCCAAGCCTTCTCGAAAGCCGCGGCCGCGAAGACCCCGGACGACGTGTTCATCACCGACTACGCGACGTATCGGCCGTCCTACGACGATCAGGCGTCGTTCGTCAGCACCCCGATCGTGCAGAACGGCAAGACCATCGGCGTCTTCATCGTGCAGTTGCCGATCGACCGCGTCAAAGAAATCATGACCTTCAAAGGCAAATGGAACGACGTGGGTCTCGGCGATTCGGGCGAAACCTATTTGGTCGGCCC
>JAGNNB010000249.1 GCA_017990865.1 Lysobacteraceae bacterium | reverse complement strand
CTCGCGCGGCGGCCAGACCTTTTCCGGCGCGATCGCCGCGCGCAACGCCGTGTGTTCGGTTTCGTCCGCGACAAGCGGCCGCGCTTCGATCAAGGCCGTCAGTACGCTCTGATCGGACGCCGCCTCGGTGCATTGCGATAGCGAGCGCACCGATTGGCTGATCGCGATGCCGGCGTGCCATAAGATCGCGAAGAAGCGCGATAAGGCCTCGCTCTGCGCGTCTTGCGCTTCGGGTTCGGCCAGTACCAGCACGTCGATGTCGGATTGCGGAAACAGCTCGCCGCGCCCGTAACCGCCGACCGCGAACAGAGCCAGTCCGCTGTCGTCGAGCAAACAGCGGCGCCATGCGTTGCGAACGATGTCGTCGACCGCGCGCGCGCGCAGCGCGACCAAACGGTCGACGATCTCGCCTTGATCGAACCGT
This sequence comes from Lysobacteraceae bacterium, assembly GCA_017990865.1. Taxonomy (GTDB): domain Bacteria; phylum Pseudomonadota; class Gammaproteobacteria; order Xanthomonadales; family Xanthomonadaceae; genus Lysobacter_I. The sequence continues at coordinate 4,848 of JAGNNB010000249.1, read as the reverse complement.
TTGGCCAAACGCGCATCGCTTTGGGCGAGTTCGGCGCGAGCGGCCGCAGCCCAGGCCGCATCGCCATCGAGCGACGGCGGAATGGTCGATGCCGAAGAAGCCGCTGCGGATGTCGGCAAGGATGTCGTCGACACGGGCGTCGGCGCAGACATCGGCGCGGCATCCTTCGCAGACGAGGGCTCGGCTGCGGACGTCATCGTCAGAGGTCGTTATCGTCGCCGGGCAAGCGCGTCAGAATCTCGACGCCGTCCTCGGTCACGGCCACGGTGTGTTCCCACTGCGCCGACAGTCGGCGGTCCTTGGTCACCACCGTCCAACCGTCGGGCATCAAGCGCGTATGCCGCGTGCCCTCGTTGATCATCGGCTCGATGGTGAAGGTCATGCCCGGCTGAAGCACGATGCTGTCGTTCGCGCGATTGTAGTAATGCAGCACCTGCGGGTCTTCGTGATACACGCGACCGATGCCGTGGCCGCAGTATTCGCGCACCACCGAAAAACGCTCGGCTTCGGCGTAGTCCTGGATCGCGCGACCGATGTCGCCGAGGGTCGCGCCCGGGCGCACGATGCGGATGCCGCGGAACATCGCCTCGCGCGTCACTTCCACCAGGCGCTTCGCCATCACCGATGGCGTGCCGACGTAATACATGCGGCTGGTGTCGCCGTGCCAGCCGTCTTTGATCACGGTGACGTCGATATTGATGATGTCGCCTTCCTTCAGCACCTTGGTCGGCCCCGGAATACCGTGGCAGATCACGTTGTTCACGGACGTGCAGATGGTGGCCGGGAAACCTTTGTAACCGACGTTGGCCGGGATGGCCTGCTGCGTGTTGACGATATGGTCGTGGCAGACGCGGTCGAGTTCGCCGGTGCTGACGCCCGGTTTGACGTGCGCGGCGACGACTTGCAGCACCTCAGCGGCCAAGCGGCCGGCGATGCGCATGCGTTCGATGTCTTCGGGCGTTTTGAGGGTGATCGGCATGCGGGCATTATGGCCGATCGGAACGAAAACCGGCGTCTCGCCGGCGTCTCGAACCAGGTCGGGTTGCCCGGAAACGTCGGGGACGGCTATACTTCCGCGGCTTTGTCGAGCCTCGGCCCACCGCCCTGACCCGCCGAAGCCGCCCACGAGGGCGCCGCGTCCGCTCGGCTCGACGGACGCTTCCTCGAATCCACACCCGCCGCCATGAACCGTTCCGGGGTGTTCCGCGCCGCAAGGCTTCGGAATCTGGAAACGGAGCGACGGGGAGGCCCAACCCCGGAACCACGCGCCCGCCCTTGCGGCAGGCGCACCGCCCTCATTCGCTCGCGGCGGTCGGTTCCACTATCCGGAGTTTCGCAATGCCTCAGATCACTATGCGCCAGATGCTGGAAGCCGGCGTCCATTTCGGCCACCAGACCCGCTACTGGAACCCGAAGATGGGTCCGTACATCTTCGGCGCCCGCGGCAAGATCCACATCATCAACCTCGAGAAGACGGTTCCGCTGTTCAACGACGCGATGAACTTCGTCTCGGGCGTGGCCCAGCGCCGCGGCATCATCCTGTTCGTCGGCACCAAGCGCAGCGCGCGCGATGCGGTGAAGGAAGAAGCCGAACGCTGCGGCATGCCGTACATGACCCAGCGCTGGTTGGGCGGCACGCTCACCAACTTCCGCACGGTCAAGCAGTCGGTCGCCCGTTTGAAAGAACTGGAAGCCGGCGAAACCGACGGCAGCTTCGCCAAGCTGGTCAAGCACGAAGTGCTGAACCTGCGCCGCGAGCGCGAAAAACTGAACGCCTCGCTCGGCGGCATCAAGGACATGGCGCGCCTGCCCGACGCGCTGTTCGTGATCGACGTCGGCCACGAAAACATCGCGATCCAGGAAGCCAAGAAGCTCGGTATTCCGGTCGTCGCGGTGGTGGACACCAACTACGACCCGACCCTCGTCGACTACGCGATCCCGGGCAACGACGACGCCATCCGCGCCGTGCAGTTGTACGCCCGCGCCGCCGCCGACTCGGTGCTGGAAGGCAAGGCAGCTTCGCCTTCCGCCGCTTCGGTCCGCGAAGAAGACTTCGCCGCCGATGGCGAAGGCAAAGGCGACAAGCGCGGTCCGCGCGGCGCCGGCAAGAAGCCGGACGCCAAGAAGGCCGACGCCCCCGCCGAAGCCCCTGTCGAAGCCTCCGCCGAAGCGCCGGCCGCCGAGTAATCCCTCGGGTCACTCCCGTGTCACGCGGTCGCGCGAACATGCGCGACCGCTTCCCCATCTGCGTAGGAGCGGCTTTAGCCGCGACCGCCCGCGCCGGTCCATCCGATCGCCGCGACCGCGCCGCTCAAGCCCGAAACGAGCCCGCAAGGACATTTCGCGGCTAAAGCCGCTCCTACGATTCGTTCATTCATGAGGTATCGCAATGGCTGAAATTACCGCCTCCCTGGTCAAGGAACTGCGCGAGCGCACCGGCGCCGGCATGATGGAGTGCAAGAAAGCGCTCACCGAAAACAATGGCGACCTGGACGCTTCGTCCGAGTGGTTGCGCAAGCAGGGCATCATCAAGCTCGAAAAGAAAGCCGACCGCGTGGCCGCGGAAGGCCGTATCGCGCTGGCGCAGGACGGCGGCAAAGCCGTGCTGGTCGAAATCAACTCCGAAACCGACTTCGTGGCCAAGGACGAGAACTTCATCGCCTTCGCCAACGCCGTCGCCCAGGCCGCGCTGGCCTCCGGTGCCGCCGACGTGGACGCGCTGAAGACCGCCAAAACCGCTTCGGGCGAGACCGTCGAGGAAGCGCGCGCCGCCGCCGTCGCCAAACTCGGCGAGAACATCCAGGTGCGTCGTCTGGCTCGCATCGAAAGCGCCGATAACGTCGCCGCTTACGTTCACAGCGGCAAGATCGGCGTGCTGGTCGAGCTCAAGGGCGGCGACGCCGAACTCGCTCGCGGCATCGCCATGCACGTGGCCGCCATGAACCCGCCGCACAACAAAGCCAGCGACGTGCCGGCCGACTTCATCGCCAAGGAAAAAGAAATCGAATTGGCGAAGATGAGCGAGAAGGACAAGGCCAAGCCCGCCGACATTCTGGAAAAGATCATCGGCGGCAAGATCGCGAAGATCGTCAACGAGAACACGCTGTACGGCCAGACCTACGTGCTCAACGGCGACCAGACGGTCGAAGCCGCGGTGAAAGCCGCCGGCGCCGATGTGGTCGGCTTCCAGCGCATGGTGGTCGGCGAAGGCATCGAGAAAGTGGCCGAAGACTACGCCGCCGAAGTGGCGAAAGCGATGCAGGTCTGATCGCTCGCGTCAGCGTCGAGACACAAAAAACCCGCAGGCAACTGCGGGTTTTTTGTTGGTTGCGAAACGATGCCGCTCCACGGAATGCCGCCCTTCTCTCCCCGCTGCGCGGGGAGAAGGTGGCCGAAGGCCGGATGAGGGGCGCTCGACCGCCCTACCTCGCGAAACCGAAACCCAACGCGACGCGCGCTCAGCAAGACCGCTCGGACACGCAGACATCGAACATCAACACGGCATGCGGCGGCACCACGATCGTTTTATCGAGCGCGACCGGAGTTCCGGCCAGCACATCGCGCCCCGCCGTGGCGCCTTTCAACCCTTCCGTGAAACGATCGAGCTGCAGTTCGACCGCTTTGTCGTTGCGACCCAGCATGACCATCAGTCGCTGCTTGCCGTCGTCGCGAAAATAGACGTAGACACCATCGCGCGGCAGGTAGTGCAGGAAGCGTCCGTTGTGCACGGCGCTTGCGGTCTTGCGCCAGTTGAGCAAGGCGCGCAGCCAAGCCTGGGCTTCGCGCTGACGCGGCGACAAGCCCTCGCCGGTGAACGCATTCGCACGGTCGCCGGCCCAGCCGCCCGGGAAATCGCGGCGAGTGGCCGCATCGTCGCGCGTCGTCGGGCTGGTCATCAGCACTTCGGTGCCGTAATAGAACTGCGGAATGCGCGGCACCGTGGCCAGATACGCCATGGCCAGCTTGTAGGCATCGAGATTTTCGCCGAGCACGCTGTAGATGCGCGGCATATCGTGATTGCCTTCGAACGCCACCAATGCGGACGGCGCGACGTACAAGCGGTCGTCGACCATCGCCTCGTAGAGTCGACGCAAGCCGCCGGCATAGTCGTTCTCGGGTTCGCTCAGCGCGGTCCGCAGGGTTTCGCTGAGAGGAAAATCCATCATGTTCGGCATGCCGGGCGCACCATCGACCCAACCGTTCTGCCAGCGCGCGACGACCGACGCTTTGTTGCTCCACTCTTCGCCGACCATCGAGAAGTTCGGATATTCGCGACGGATGCGACGCGTCCATTCCGCGAGGAACGCATTGTCGGAATAGCCGTAGGTGTCGACGCGTAGCCCCGCAAGATCGGCGTATTCGATCCACCAGATCGTGTTCTGGGCGAGATACGTCGCCAACAGCGGCTGCCGCTGGTTGAGGTCGGGCATGGTCGGCGCGAACCAGCCCAGCGTGAAGTCGTCGCGATCGGTCTGCGCGGCATACGGGTCGGACAGCGCGGTGCGGGCATGCCGCGTCGGATCGTAACGGCCGCCGTACGTGAGCCAGTCGGCGGTCGGCGGATCTTTCGTCCAGATATGTCCATCGCCGATGTGGTTGGGCACGACGTCCTGGATCACGCCGATGCCCTTGCCGCGCGCCGCCGCGACGAAATCGCGGTAGTCGGCATTGCTGCCGAAACGCGGATCGATGCGATACAGATCGGTCGCGGCATACCCGTGGTACGAGTATTCGGTCTGCGCGTTCTCGATCAGCGGCGTCGGCCAGACCATGGTGTAGCCCATGCCCGCGATGTAGTCGAGACGCTGGCGCAAGCCGCGCAGATCGCCGCCGTGACGACCGCCGGGG
>JAGNNB010000248.1 GCA_017990865.1 Lysobacteraceae bacterium | reverse complement strand
TTCGTCACAACGCTCGGCCAGCGGATAGGGCGCGATATTGACGCGATATCAGCCGCGGCGCTCCGCCAACGTGCGTTCGACATCGGTCATCGTCAGCCCGCGCATGCGCAACAGCACCAACAGGTGGTACACCAAATCCGCCGCCTCGCCGAGCAACGCGGTATCGTCTTCGATCACCGCCGCGAGCGCGACTTCCAAGCCTTCTTCGCCGACTTTCTGCGCGATGCGTTTGATACCCGCCTCGAACAATCGTGTGGTGTAGCTGCCCTCCGGCCGTTCGCGCTCGCGTTGCGCGACGGTGACTTCCAGCTCCGCCAAAGCGTCTCCGGGCGCATGCGGAAAGCAACTCTCGCGGCCGAGATGGCAGGTCGGCCCTTGCGGCTGCGCCTGTACCAACAAGGTGTCGCGGTCGCAATCGGTTTCGATGCCGACCAGCCGCAGCGTGTGGCCGCTGCTCTCGCCTTTCGTCCACAGCCGCTGTTTGCTGCGGCTGTAAAACGTGACTTGGCCGCTGTCGAGCGTGACTTGCAGCGCTTCTCGCGACATGTAACCGAGCATCAGCACTTTGCGCGTCCGCGCGTCCTGCACGATGGCCGGCAACAAGCCCGATTGCTTCTCCCAATCCAGCGCATCCGGGTCGAGCGCTGTCGTGGGCATCGTCGTTTCGTTCACAACCGCACCTCGATACCCGCATCGCGCAGGTCGCGTTTCAATTCTGGAATCCGGATGGCGCCAGAGTGGAACACGCTGGCGGCCAGCGCCGCATCGACATCGGCCTCGCGGAACGCGGCCGCGAAATGCGCCGCTTCGCCAGCGCCGCCGGACGCGACCAGCGGCACCGCGCAAATGGCTCGCACCGCACGCAGTTGCGCGATGTCGTAACCGCGACGGACGCCGTCGCTGTCCATGCAATTGAGCACGATTTCGCCCGCACCCAGCACCTGCGCTTCCGCGACCCAATCGAGCGTGCGCTTGCCCGGCGCGCGCATCGCATTCGGATCGCCGGTGTGGCTGCGCACGCGCCATTCGCCGTCGGCGTCGCGCAGCGAATCGATGCCGACCACCACGCATTGCGTCCCGAAGGCCTCGGCGATTTCCGCGATCAGCGCCGGGCGCTCCAACGCAGGCGTGTTGATCGAAATCTTGTCCGCGCCCGCGAACAACACCCGGCGCGCGGTGTCGACATCGCGAATGCCGCCGGCCACGCAGAACGGAATATCGATGCGCGAGGCGACGCGCTCGACCCAAGCCGTATCGACCGCGCGCGCTTGCGGACTGGCGCCGATATCGTAGAACACCAATTCGTCCGCACCCTCGTCGCGGTAACGCTCGGCGAGTTCGACGATATCGCCCATATCGACGTGATCGCGAAAGCGAACGCCCTTGACTACGCGTCCGTCGCGCACATCCAGGCACGGCACGATGCGCACGCTCAACATGCCAGCGCCTCTTCGATGCCGAGCCGGCCTTCCAGCAACGATTTTCCCAAGATCACGCCGGCGCAACCGGCCGCCTTCGCGCCGACGATATCCGCGACATCGCGCACGCCGCCGCTGGCTTGGATACCGACGCCGCGCGCGAGGTCGTCGGCATCGCCGACATCGCGATCGCTGGCGACCAGCGCGCGATACAGATCGAGATTCGGGCCTTCCAACATGCCGTCGCACGCGATGTCGGTACACAACACATGCCGCGCCCCGGCGTCGCGATAGCGCCGGAGGCACGTCGACAACTCCGTGTCCGCGCGTTCGGTCCAGCCATGAATCGGCAATCGCCAAACGCCGTCGTCGTCCCGACGCGTATCCAACGCGACGACGATGCGTTCGCCGTATTTCGAGATCCACGATTCGACCAACTGCGGCGCCCGCACCGACAACGACCCGACCACGACCCGCGATGCGCCCGTATCGAACAACGTACGCACGCCGTCTTCGTCGCGCAAGCCGCCGCCGGTTTGCACGCGCAGCCGTCCATCGACGGCGATCCGGCGCAGCAGCGCGCCGAGCGTGTAACCGCCAGTACGCGCGGCATCGAGATCGACCAGATGCAACCAACGCGCGCCGGCATCGGCATAACGCATCGCGAGCGCGAACGGATCGTCCGCGTAACGCGTCTCGCGATCGTAGTCGCCTTGCCGCAGACGCACCACGCGGCCGTCGCGCACATCGATCGCGGGATAGACGACGAACGGTTCGCGGACATCGTTGTCGTTGCTCATGCCGGCACCTTCAAAAAGTTGGCGAGCATCCGCAATCCGACCTCGGACGAGCGCTCGGGATGAAACTGCATGCCGTACAAGCGCCCGCTTTCGATCGTCGCCGAAAAGGCCGCGCCGTGGGTGGTCGACGCGGCCGTGCAGTCGACGACGGGCACGGCGTAACTGTGAACGAAATAGGCGTACGCGCCGGTCTCGACGCCGTCGAGCAAACGCCAAGGCGCGCCGTCCGCGCGCGGGCACGGTTCGAGCCGATTCCAGCCCATATGCGGAATGCGAACGCCCTCCGATGCCGTCAATTTTTCGACACTTCCAGGCAATAAACCCAGACATTCGACATCGCCTTCCGCCGACGAAGCGAACAGCAATTGCATGCCGAGACAGATGCCTAGCAACGGCGCGGCGCTCGCAACGAGCGCACGATCGAGTCCGCGTTCGCGCAACAGCTTCATCGCCGGCGCGGCCGCACCGACACCGGGCAGGATGATGCGTTCGGGCGCGCCCAAGGCGTCGGCATCGCGCACGATGCGGGGCTCCACGCCCAGTCGCGCCAACGCATAGCGCACGGAACCAAGGTTCGCACCGCCGGCATCGATCAGCGCGACGGTCACAACGCCCCCTTCGTACTCGGCAGCGTATCGCCCTCGCACACGAACGAGCGTCGCAACGCGCGTGCGACGACCTTGAAGCAGGCTTCGATCTTGTGGTGATCGTTATCGCCGCGCACAGCGAGATGCAGATTCAAACCGGCGGTCTCGCACAACGAACGGAAGAAATGCGGCACCAATTCGGTCGGCAAGTCGCCGACGCGTTCGCGCGCGAACGCGCCGTCGAACACGAAGTACGGACGGCTGGACCAGTCGAGCGTCGCGCTCGCCTGCGCTTCATCCATCGGCAGCACGAAGCCATAGCGCGCGATGCCTTTCTTGTCGCCCAACGCCTGCCGCAAGGCTTGCCCGAGCGCGAGCCCGGTGTCCTCGACGGTGTGATGCTCGTCGACCCGCAGATCGCCGTCGCAGCGGATGTCCAAGGCGAAACCGCCGTGTTTGCCGATCTGTTCCAGCATGTGATCGAAGAATCCGAGCCCGGTCGAAACCCGCGGATCGGCTTCGCGATCGAGATCCACCGAAATCGCGATTCGGGTTTCTTTGGTGTTGCGCTCGACGGCGGCGGTGCGTGGCCGATCGACGAGGATGTGCGCGATTTGTGCCCAGTCCACGCCCTCACCGAAGACCGGCGAACGCAGCTTGAAGCCCCGAATACCGAGATTTTCGGCGAACTGCACATCGGTATCGCGATCGCCGACCATCGCCGAACGCGACCAGTCGATGCTGCGATCGCGCAACATCGGCTGCATTAGACCGAGATTCGGCTTTCGCGTCGGCGCGTTTTCGTGCGCATAGCTGGTATCGATCAGCGTCTCGCGAAAGCGAATGCCTTGGCTCTCGAAAATCCGCAGCATCAACGCATGCGGGCCGTCGAATGCGGCCTGCGGAAATGCTTCGGTACCGAGACCGTCTTGATTGGTCACGATCACGAATTCGTAACCGGCGTCGCGCAAACGCAGCATCGCCGGAATCACGCCTTCGACGAAGGCCAGTTTCTCGTAGGCGTCGATCTGGAAGTCCGCGGGTTCTTCGATCAGCGTGCCGTCGCGGTCCACGAACAGGATGGGTTTGGTCGCGCTCATGCCAGACTCCCGGCGACGGATGCCGATGCGCTCAGCGCGGCGAGCATGGCGTCGTTTTCTTGCGGTGTTCCGATGGTGATCCGCAGCGCGTCTTCCAACCCGGCCGTCGCGCGCATGTCGCGCACGACGATGCCCGCCGCCAACAGCGTGCGATAAACACGCTCCGCATCGTCGAATCGCGCGAGCACGTAATTGCCCGCGCTCGGGTAGACGCGACGTACGCCATTCGATCCGCGCAAAGCCTCCGCGACTCGCGCACGTTCGCGGATCACGATCTCGACCCGCGCGGCGGTTCGTTCGGATTCATCCGGGCGAAGCGCCGCCAACGCCAGCGTCGCACTCGGTGCCGGAATCGGATACGGCGCCTGGCAGCGTCGCAGCACATCGATGATCGCCGGATGCGCGATGGCGCAACCGATGCGAGCGCCCGCGAGCGCATGCAGTTTCGACAATGTGCGCAGCACGACGAGATTCGCGTGCCGCGTCAGCGCGGTGGTCGCGGACGTCGCATCGGCGAATTCGATGTATGCCTCGTCGACGACGACGATCGCGCGTCCGCGCAAGCTCGTCGCCAAGGATTCGATGTCCGCGAGCGGAACCAGTTCGCCGGTCGGATTCCCCGGCGAGCATACGAATACGAGCTTCGCGCCGTTCGCGAGCGCCGCATCGTGCACGGCGTCGAGATCGGTGCGCCAACCGTCATCGGTGTCCTGTGGCGGCACTTCGACGATGCGCGCCGCCTGCAAGCGCGCGCACACGGCGTACATGCCGAACACCGGCGGTGAGATCGTCACCGCATCGCGTTCGGCGCGACAAAAAGCGCGAACCAGCAAATCGATGGCTTCGTCGCTGCCGCGTCCGATCAGCACGTGCTCGTCGGCGACGCCGTACAACGCCGCGAGCCGCGCGCGCAACGCATCGGGCTGCGGCGCGGGATAACGGCGGAGCGTATCGTCGGCATCGGCCGCGCAGACCCACGCGGATTCGTTGGCGTTCAACCAGATCGACCCGCTCACGCGTTCGCTGCGCGCCGAGCGATACCCGGCGAATGCGCGCAGATCCTCGCGCACCAAGGCCAACGTTGCGTCAATCGCGGCTTGGTCGAGCGGCGCGTCGGTGTCGCCGTGCGCGGATGCGCTGGTTTCGATGTCGAGCGCTGCGCTCATACGACCGCCTCCGCTTCGTCCGCGAGCCGAATCGCGACCGCATTCGCATGCGCTTGCAGACCTTCGGCCTCGGCGATGCGCATCGCCGCCGGTCCGATCGCCTTCAAACCTTCGCGATCCAGGCGCTGCACGCTGATCGCGAGTTGGAAGCTGCCGACCGACACGCCGCTCCATGCGCGCGCCGCGCCGCCCGTGGGCAACACGTGG
>JAGNNB010000247.1 GCA_017990865.1 Lysobacteraceae bacterium | reverse complement strand
GAACGAGATTTCCGGCACCACGGATGTCGCCGCGCATCCGGAGTTCGCCGCGCGCAAGACCGTCAAGCGCATCGACGGCGAGCGCATCGAAGGCTGGTTCACCGAAGATTTCACGTTGGCGGAATTGAAGACGCTGCGGGCGCGCGAGCGTTTGCCGGAATTGCGCTCGACCGCGTTCGACGGGCAGTTCGAAATCGCGACTTTTGACGAAATCGTTGCGCTGGCCGATGAGGAATCGCGCAAGCGCGGACGCCAGATCGGTTTGGCGCCGGAAATCAAGCACCCGACGCATTTCGCGCGCCTCGGGTTGGCGATGGAAGATCGCTTGCTCGCCGCGCTTGCCGCGCATCCGCATACGCGCAGCGCACCGATCACCATTCAATCGTTCGAGATCGCCAATCTGCGGGCGATGCGCGAGAAGATTCCGCGCGGTTCGAATATCGCGCTGCTGCAATTGCTCGGCCGCCGCGGCGATCGTCCTTACGATACCGTTGTCGCGGGCGCCGCGATCGAGTACGGCGCGATGATGCGCGCCGAAGGTTTGCTCGAAATCGCGACCTACGCCGACGCCATCGGCGTGGCGTATCGCGACCTGGACCCCGCGGAAAACGCCGATGGCGTTCGACGCAGCCGACTTGTCGACGAAGCGAAAGCCGCGGGTTTGCGCGTGGTCGCCTATACCTTCCGCCCCGAAAATCATTTTCTGGAGCGCGCGTACCGCGGCGACGGCAACGATGCCGCGCGTCATGAGGCCGGATCCATTCGGCAGATTCGCGATTATGTCGCGCTCGGCCTCGACGCCTTCTTCACCGACGACCCCGCGCTCGGGCGACGTGCGGTGGACGGCGATTGAGGTTCGAATTCGCCGATCGCGGGTACGACGAGCGCCACCGCTGCCGTGACCGCGAACCCGCGCAGCGTGTAAAGTCGCGGTTCCCCCGCCTCACGAGCTTCGCATGCCGTCGCGCCATTACGTCCTGACCTTTTCGTGCCCGGACCGCCCCGGCATCGTCAATGCGGTATCCGGGCATTTGTTCGGGCACGGTGCCAATATCCTGGAATCCCAGCAGTACAGCGACCCGGAAACCGACCGTTTCTTCATGCGCACGGTGTTCGCGCTGGTCGAGACCGGCGCGTCGTTCGAAGCATTGCGCGAAGCCTTCGCTGTGCCCGCCGGGCGCTTCGGCATGCAGTGGACGATGCGCGATCGCGGTCGGCGCAGGCGCGTACTGCTGATGGCCTCGAAATTCGATCACTGCCTCGCCGACGTGTTGTATCGCTGGCGCACCGGCGAGCTGCCGATGGACATCGCCGCCATCGTCTCCAATCATCCGCGCGAGACCTATCGTCATATGGATTTCGAGGGCATTCCGTTCCATCACCTGCCGGTAACGCCCGGCGGCAAAGACGAACAGGAAGCGAAACTCTGGGCGCTGATCGAAGACACCGATGCCGAATTGGTGGTGCTGGCGCGCTACATGCAGGTGCTGTCGAACGCATTGACCGAAAAATTGTCCGGCCGCTGCATCAATATCCATCATTCGTTCCTGCCCAGCTTCAAGGGCGCGCGCCCGTATCACAGCGCGCATGCGCGAGGCGTAAAATTGATCGGCGCCACCGCGCACTTCGTCACCGCCGATCTCGACGAAGGCCCGATCATCGAACAGGACACGCAACGCGTCAGTCATCACGACACGCCCGAAGACCTGATCCGCATCGGTCGCGACATCGAACGCCGCGTGCTGGCGCATGCGCTGCGCTGTTATCTGGACGATCGGATTCTGCTCAACGGGCAGCGGACTGTCGTTTTCTCGGTGTAAGCCCGCATCGAATCGCAGCCGCCGCGAATCGCCTTCGCAGGAGCGGTTTCAGCCGCGACCGATCGTTCGCCATTTCTCGCAAAAGGACGGGGAGCGATTGAATCGCGGGCGGTGCGATTTTTATCTTCGGATTGGGTTTAGCGGAGCTTCGCTCCGCTCTACCGGGTGGATGCGATCGTATGGTTCTGCGAAACGTCGGATCTGCCCGTCCGTAAACGAAACGCCCGCCGAGGAGGCGGGCGTTCGGGAACGCGTCGAGATCGGCGGCGAATTCAGCGCCGAGCGTCGGGGCCTTTGGGATCGGGGCCGTAGCGATTCTCGCCGGGCGTGCCTTCCAAACACATGAAAACCAGCACGATCAAGCCGCCGATCGACGGAATCAGGTTCAACAGCACGAACCAGCCGGATTTGTCTTGATCGTGAAAGCGACGCACTTGCACCGCGATCGAAGGAATGAAAAAGATCAGTATGATCAGCCCGAACAGGCTAGCACCCAAGGCGCCCATGCCGCTCAATTCGTTGCTGTCCCCGCTCGTCGCGATACCGGCGACTGTGAGAATCAAAGCCGGAATCATCAGCAAGGTGTAAAGCAAAACGAACATCCAGTACTCCTTGCGCCTGGACCGTCCCTCGAAATCGAAATACCGCTTCAGCGGCATCAACATCCATTCCACGAAAGCCCCCCTCAATATGCGTGATGAGAGGGCGATAGTGGCATAAGGCCGCGGCGGAATGAAGCTTTTTTGCGCGATTAAACGGCGTTTCGTCCCGAAGACCGCATCCGCGCCGCGCTCAATCGATCGGCGTGGGCACGCCGTCGCGAAGCAGGTGCACCCGCGGTGTCAACGGCCGTTGCGCGTCTTGAAACAATTTCGACGCCAACGCGCGCAATTGCGTCACCGCGCTTTCGTTGGCGGAATCGGCGAACAGCAGGATGTCGTGGCCAGGGCACGCCACCGCCGGCGCACCGCGCATCTGTGCGCTCTCGCGTGCCCAGAGGTCAGCGAACAAGATCAGCGACGGCTCGTAATTGCCGTCTGCGACGACCATTCCGATCTGCGGCCCACGCTTGACGTCGATGCCGGGCAGCAAGCCGCGCAGGTTACGCACGGCATGCGCGCGCAGATCGGCGCGGGGAATACCGATCGCATCGAGTTCGTCCTGCGCCAGGTACGCGATATTGCTCGGGGTATCGATGGCGTAGACCACGATCAATTCGTCGGTCAAGTCTTCGTACACGTTGCTTTGCGCTTTTTCCTCGTTCATGCGCCGCATCGACGCCTGCACATCGCTCAGCCACGCGCGCGTCTTGACGATCGGCACGATGCGGTCCGGGCTGCGATCCAACCCGCGCGCGGCTTCGGCGTAGGAGCGCACGAAGCGTTCCAGCGCCGCCATGCGGTCTTTCGGCGATTCCGCCGCGTAGGCGCGATACGCGTTGTCGAGAAAGATGCGATGTTCGCCCTGCGTGTCGGCATCGACGGTGAGTTCCAAATCGCCGACGATCTGGACCCGCGCGCTCGGCACCTCGGCGGAGAGCATGCGCTGCGCGAGCTCAGTGAACGCCTGCGGCGTCGGCAGTTCCTCTTTCGCGCCGAACAGCCCTCGCAAACCCGACAAGAATCCCGCCATGCCATCACCTTTTATTCGTAGTCGAAATCGGTAGTTGAAATCGGTAGTTGAAAAAGCGGCGACCAAAAAGAATGGTTAAACCCACTCATCGAAGTCTCTGCACCAGCGACAGGCGCAACCGCTGTCAGTCGAACGCCGCATCGAGCGCATCGCTCAAGCGCTCGACCGCGACGACCTCCAAGCCTTTGTACGCCGCCGACGCGCCGGCTTTCGGCGCATTGGCTTTCGGCACGATCGCGCGCTTGAAACCGTGCGTCGCCGCTTCCTTCAAACGCTCTTCGCCGTTGGGCACCGGGCGAATTTCGCCGGACAACCCCACTTCGCCGAACGCGATGGTTTTCTCCGCGAGCGGCCGGTCGCGCAGCGACGATAGCACCGCGAGCAGCACCGGCAGATCGGCGGCGGTTTCCTGCACGCGAATACCGCCGACCACGTTCACGAACACGTCCTGATCGCCCACCACGATGCCGCCGTGGCGATGCAGCACCGCGAGCAGCATCGCCAAACGATTCTGTTCGAGACCGACCGCGACGCGACGCGGATTGGACAGCGGCGAAGCGTCCACCAGCGCCTGCACTTCCACCATCAACGGCCGCGTGCCCTCACGCGTGACCAGCACGCAACTGCCGGGCTGTCGCGCGCTGCCGCCGGAGAGGAAAATCGCCGAGGGATTCGGCACCTCACGCAAGCCTTTATCGGCCATCGCGAACACGCCGAGTTCGTTCACCGCGCCGAAGCGATTCTTGAATGCGCGCAGCACGCGAAACCGACTGCCGCTGTCGCCCTCGAAATACAGCACCGCATCGACCATGTGTTCGAGCACGCGCGGGCCGGCGATGCCGCCTTCCTTGGTGACATGGCCGACCAGAAAAATCGCGGTGCCGGTTTCTTTCGCGTAGCGCACCAGGCGTGCGGCGCTCTCGCGTACTTGACTGACCGAGCCGGGCGCGGCGGTCAGCGATTCGGTCCACAAAGTCTGGATCGAATCGGCCACGATGACCCGCGGCCGCGCGACCACGGCTTGCTCCAGGATGCGCTCGACGCAGGTTTCGGCCAACGCGGCGAGACCGTCCAACGGCAGATCCAACCGCGTCGCGCGGCCGGCGACTTGCGCCAAAGATTCCTCGCCGGTGACGTACAGCCCCGGCATGCGGCCGGCCATTTTCGCCATCGCCTGCAGCAGCAGGGTCGATTTGCCGATGCCCGGATCGCCGCCGACCAGCACGACGGCGCCTTCGACCAAGCCGCCGCCCAGCACGCGGTCGAATTCGCCGATACCCGTGCCGGTACGGGCATCTTCGCGCTGCGACACGTCCTTGAGCGCGGTGACTTTGGGCGGATCGACCCGCCCCGCCCAGCCGTCGCGGCGCGCGGCGGATGTCTGCGCGGCCGGCGCGGGACCGAGCGCGATCTGGCTGAGGCTGTTCCAAGCGCCGCATTCCGCGCATTGGCCCTGCCATTTGCCGTGCTCGGCGCCGCATTCGCCGCAAACGTATGCGATTCGGGTCTTCGCGGGGGATTTGCTCATCGAGGCCAGGCTAAGCGACGGACGGAACGCTACTTTACCCGGCTCCGTCGCGCGAGGTGAGACACGATCTGCGCAAGCTCCGCTAAGCGCGTCGTCGCGCATGCAAGTCATCAGAGCGACGCGCCTTGACGATGCCGCATCGAGGCGCTTCCTCGGATCGCGCCTCCCAGGATCTTGCCGCCTCGGGCGCGCGTCGTTCAGGCGCGCGCTCAACGAGCGCATCGAACGACTGCGTTCGTGACAGCGCTCGCCAAGCGCGTGCACGTATCGCGGACGCGTATCGCGGGCGAGGCGCGAGCAT
>JAGNNB010000246.1 GCA_017990865.1 Lysobacteraceae bacterium | reverse complement strand
ATCCAAATTCGCGCGCCAGATGCCGGGTTTGTAAGCGCGGACGAACACCACGCTGTCGTTGGCGCGGTCGGGCAATGCCATCAACACATCGTTGATCTCCGCCAAGGCCCGCCATGGCTCGCGACTGCGATCGTAGAGCACGAGACCCAACCGCCCTTGTTCGCGTTCGGCGACCACCAACAGACGATTCGGATCGGGGTGATACGCGGCTTGCACCGGCACGCGGTCGGGTACCGACAAGCTCACGGCACGACCGAGGCGTGGATCGATCTCGTAGATCGCCGCAACGCCACCACGCTCGCCGTCGCTTTCGCCGATGACGAGCGCACGCGTCGAATCCGCGTTCCATGCCGCCGGGAAGCGCGGAATCGGCATGAAACCGTCCAATGCGCGCAAGCTGTCGGGACGCGACTGATCGACCCACCACAGACGCGGGCTGCCGTCGCGATCGGACATGAACAGCAATTGCCGCCCGTCCGGCGCGATCGACGGCATGATGTCTGAGCGCGTACTCGCGAACAGCGGTTCGCTTTCAGCGAAGGCTTGCTCGCCGTCGACGGCGAGGCGACGCATGCCGGCGCGCCCGTCTTCGATCACGAACGCCACGGTGGAACCCGCGACGACCGGCTGTTTCAACGTGCGCTCTTCGGGAATGTAGTCGCGAATGCGGCCATCGGCGATATCCAAACGACTCAACACGATGCCGTCCGACCCCGCGCGCGAGAACACCAAGCCGCGACCGTCCGGGGTCCAATCCAAACCGAAAAAGTTGGCGCGCAGCGACGTCAATCGCTCCGGTTCGCCGCCCGCGATCGGCACCCGCCACAAATCGCCGAGCGAAAGATTGCGCTGAAAAGCGATCCAACGGCCATCGGGCGACACCCGCGGCCACACGTCGATATCTTCGGGCGAACGCGCATACGGAATCCGCGACCACTCGCCGCTGTCGATCTCCAGACGATACAAGGCGCGACCGCTGTCGCCGCCTTCCGCATCGCGCATCGAACTCACGCCGATCAAGGCCTCGCCATCGGGCGTCCACGCCAACGGGAACCCGTAATCCGTACACGTCGCCAGATCGCGCGGCACACCGCCGACGGCCGGCATCGCCATCACGCGGCACACGTCGCGGCCGTCGTCCGTTTCGACGCGATAGAAGGCGATTTGTTTTCCATCCGGCGACCACGACGGCAGCAGATCCCAACGTCCGTTCGTCGCGGGCGTCAGCGCGCGCGGCGTTACCGCCGCGGTGGTCTGCACCATCAAGCCCGCGGCGTCGGGATTACGGGGAAATTGCGAATACGCGACCTGCGCGCCATCGGGCGAAAGACTGGGCGAGGTTTCGCGCGACGGCATCGATGCGATGGTGCGGACCGGGACCGGCCGGAACGGCATCGGCACCACCACGGGCGGCGGCGCCGCGACCGCTTCGCGTCGTTGTCGTTGTTGCGCGGCGGCGAACAGCACGACGAGCGATGCGAGCAACGCCATCGCGACGATCGGCATTTGCCGCAAAGGCATGCGGGCCGATAGGGTGCGCGCCGAGAGGGTATGCGTCGGAAGCATGCGCCCGAGCGATGCGACGCCGAACGGCGCCGCTGCGGCATCGCCCGACGGCGCGGGCAAGCGCAACGCGGCCTCCGAAGCGGTCGCGGCATCGAGATCGGCATCGAGATCGGCATCGAGATCGGCGTGGTTATCGCGCACGCACCCGGCATCCGTCGGCGTACGCGACCCCATGTGCTCGGCGTCGACGGCTGCGCGCGTTCTGCCGCGTTCGTACTCGTTCGTCGGGTTTTCGATGGCGGCATGCCCGCCCGCAGCGGGATCGAGCTCGGTCTCGATCAACCAATGCACCGATGCGATCAAGCGATAACCGCGTTTGGAGACGGTTTCGATGTATTGCGGTCGTTCGCATTCGTCCCGAAACGCTTTACGCAACTGGGTCACGGCCTGCGTCAGCACATCGTCGGTCGGCAGCGTGTTGGGCCATACCCGCTCGATCAACGCATCGCGGGTGACCAGTTTGCCGGCGTCTTCGATCAATGCCGTCAACACGCCGATGGATTTCAGCGTCACGCGCATCGGCGCATCGGCACCGTCGACCGGTGCGATCTGGCGAAGCGATAAGTCGACGATACGATCGCCTAGACGAAGGCGCTCGGAGGGCAGCGAGGGCGGCGGGGGAGCATAGGATTTGCGCATGCGGGGGATCGCGATTCCTGGCGGGGAGCGGGCTTAAGTCTCGAAGCGAAATTACTTTCCGAACGCGGTTACCTCTGAAAAAGAACGCACTTTCGCGATGTCATTCGAAAGCGCAGCGAATGTTCACGCATCCCACCGATCGCCTAGCGCCCATGCGCGCGGCGACCGCAAGATCACGGTAGGCGAAGCCTGCGCACGGCGCGTGTGCAACAGGTCATCGCCGAGCGACGAGCGGGCCCGCAGCGGCGCCGCACAGCCGCGGCCGCCCAGCGCTCGCCCAACGCTCGCCGTACGACGAGCGTCGGTATCTACGGGCATTACTCGAACGAAGATGCGTCAAGACGACGAAACGTCGCGGCGATGCGAAAAGCGAACCGACAAAGTCGGCAAAGTTCGGGCAGCCCTGCCCTTCGCCGCAGCGGCGAATCGGATTATGCGTCGGTGTCCGGCGACCGACGCGTGCGCCCCAGCATGCCCGCAAGGCGCGAAACGATCAGCGCCATGTACATCACGCCGTTCCACTGCTGCACTACCGTCAAGATGCGCGCATGCGGCGTGCCCGGCAGGATGTCGCTCAAGCCGGTGGCGGAGAAGTTCGTCGCGCTGAGGAACAACAGTTCGACCCAGGTGCGCTGCAACGACGCATTCGGCGGCGCGGCGATGACGAAGGCACCGGGCTGCAAAAGCTGGCAAAGCGCGTACAGCCATGCGTAGGCCTCGACGAAGAGCATGAACGTCGCGCCCGCCGCCCACAGTTCATCGCGGGTCGCGCGCTCGTCGCCCATCATGTAGTCGATCAGCGACAGCGCCGCGGCGAAGAAGGCGACTGTGTAGCCAGCGGCCCCCACGATGCCCAGCTCGGGGATATCCGACCAAAGATAACCCGCGTAGCAAGTCACGCCGATGGCCGAGAACGCCATCACCACCCGAATTTCGATCGCCGAGCGGCGCACCATCCACATCGCGGTGCCGAGCACGCCCGCGCTGAGCGCGCTGAGAACCCAGTGGCCCACAGCGACGTTTTCGAGCCAGGGAGACAGCAACACCGCGAACAATTGCACGAACAACAACGAGCGCGAGGGCACCCGTTTCCACCACCGCTCCAGCCTCATGATCTCGCTCTCTCCGATCGGTTCGACATCGCCTCGCGTTCCACGTCCCGCACCGCTCGCCCCAGCGCGGCCAGGAAGGGCAAACCGACGGCATCGTAATCGTAATGGTCGTCGTTGTAGATGCCATCGCGGTCGGCGCGGATCGCGGCGGCGAGACACCACTCGGCGCCGCTCTGCTCGTCGCGCATGTACGCCACTTCGCTGAGATGACCGTAAGCCATCCCTGTTTTGCCGAACACGCGCAGGCCGTCGGGATAGCGCGCGGTGCCGTCGCCGACGACGAACCAGCGTGCGTAGCCGTCCGGATACTGCGCTTCGTCGTAATGCGGGTCGTCGCTGTCGCGCGGGCGCAGCGCGAGCGCCTGCAGCAGTTGCGCGCGCAGCGGTTCGGCGATGCGCCAACGGCGCGCGGCCGGCACTGTCTCCGGCAGCACGAAGGCTTGCAGCATGCCCAGACTATCGGCCAGCGGCATGAAATTGGCGTAGGAGAAATCGTGCGGGCCGGGTTCGACGCGACCGTCGTCGTGTTTCCAGCCGAGACCGTCCAGCGCGCGGCCGAACGGGAAACGGCGCGCGGCGGCGGTGGCGGCTTCGGTGCGCGCGACGACGCGGCCGTCCGGCGCGCGCAGTTCGCCGCCGCGCGTGCGCCGATTGGCCTCGCGGTCGGGCGAACCCAAGCGCGCGATCAGGCGCGTATTCGGATAACCCAATGCCTTCAACCGCGCATGGATCGCATCGCCGCCCAAAACGTCGTACCAACGGTTGAAGGGCACGTTCTCGCTGATCGTGAAGGTGCGCGCGCAACCGCGCAGAAAGGTGTCTTCCGACGGCTCGTCCGCCGGCCATTCGCCGGTTTCGGGCGCGGCATTGGAACGAATCGTCGCGTGCGCATCCAGCCCGTGCGCGGACAGCCGCTCGGCCATCAGCAGCGCCATCGGCAATTTCGAGACGCTGGCGGGCGAGAACCAACGTCGTGGCGTCGCGCCGTAGGCGTAATGGCGCAATCGGGGCCGAGCGTTCGGCGTGCGCGGGTCGCGCAGAATGCGCGTCCACATAAGTTGCACCCGCGCCTCGGGGTCGTCGACACGGGCGCGAAGATCGGCCGGCAGCCGCGCGAACACCGGCGCCCACGCCTCGTTCGCGCGGGTCTCGCGCGCGACGCTTTCGGACGATGGCCACCATGCGGCGGTCATCCCCGCCGCGACCGCACTCAAGACATCGCGACGTCGCATAGCTCCCCGCGTTTCGGATCTTCCGACGATGATGCCAGATCGGCTTTTTGTTGCGCTGCAGCGAATCCGACCGCGCAACCGCGCGCCTGCACGCGGTTTCGGCCATCGCGCCCGGAGCCGACCGCATCGCTTGCAAACGTATTTACGCGACCGCAGGCTCAGTCCCGCCTGGGGCAGGCAATGAATACGTTTGCAGCAGGCTCGCTCCCAGCCGGTCAGACTTCTAATCTCGGAAAGTTTAGCGGGCGTCCGGTCGTGCTTCGGCAGGGTCTACGCCCGCGTCGCCGCCGCGCGATCGTCCGATCGCTTCGATTCCATCCGAATCGATCGCATCGGTCGCTGCGGAGACGAACCGACAACACCAGCGAGGGTTTCATGCCAAGGGGATTCATGACCACCGACGATTCGTCCATCGCGCGCAACACCGACGCGCAAGACCGCATCGCCCGGCGCACGCACATGGTGTCGGCGTTCCGCGTCGCGCTGACGCACGCTCGCGCGGAATCCGCGTCGGCCGGCGGCGATGCGCCCGCCGCGCGCCTCGCTCTGCGCGCCGCCGCCGAGGCCTGTCGCGCCGCGTTGTCGGACCGCTGGATCGCCACCCAAGCCGCCGACGCGAAACGCGACGGTCGCATGCGTCGCGTGCATTACCTGTCGATGGAATTCCTGATGGGCCGCGCCTTGCGCAACGCGCTGTCGGCGCTGGGGCTGGAAGCGGAACTCGCCCGCGAATTCG
>JAGNNB010000245.1 GCA_017990865.1 Lysobacteraceae bacterium | reverse complement strand
GAATTGGCTGCACGAGAAATAAACGAAGCGAGTAGGGTGGCGGTGAGCGCAGCGAACCCCACCATCGCGGAGGATCCGTTCGCGCCGGCACCCGGCGAAACGTTGTCGATGATTCAAGGGTTCATCGGAGACATGGCAATGGTGGGGTTCGCTGCGCTCACCGCCACCCTATGGTCATGCGATTTCCGCTGGAAGCCGCGGAAACAAGCCCTCGCCTTTTTCGATCTTGGTGCCCGGTGCGATACCGCCCCAGGCGCACCATGCGTCGAGATTCTGTTCGGCGGTCGGGGCGAGATAGTGCGCGCAGCCGATGCGCGTCCACACTTCGCCCATTTTCTCGGGCATCACCGGCCACAGGAACAGCGAGGCGAGCCGGAGCGATTCGATGCAGGTGTAGAGCACGCCGCCGAGCGCGTCGCGCTGTTCGGGCGCGGTCATCTTGAACGGCTGCGCGGTTTGGATGAAGAGGTCGACTTCGCGCACGATCGCGACCGCCGCCTGGGTCATGCGATCCACCGCCAAGTCGTCGGCGGCGCGGCGCGCCTGTTGCACCAGGTCCAGCACCGCCTGCTTCGGCGAGGCGACGTGCTCCAGCGGCGCTTGCACCACGCCTTCGAAATATTTATCGAGCATCGTCGTGGTGCGACTGACGCTGTTGCCGACCGTGTTCACAAGATTCGTGTTGTAGGTCTCGTGGATGCGTTCGCGCGCGAAGTCCGCGTCGGCGGCGCCGAGCGGGCCGGCGACGACGAGGAACAGCCGCATCGCGTCCAAACCGTATTTCGCGACGTAACCGTCGATTTCTTCCAAGTCCACGAAGTTGCCCATGCTCTTGGACATCTTCTCGCCTTCGCGAATCCAGAACCCGTGCGCATGCACACGCGTCGGCGGCGCGATCCATTCGTTGCCCGGGCGTTTGCGCAGCGCCAGCAGCAGCGCCGGCCAGATCACCGCGTGGAACCAGAGGATATCCTTGCCGACCAGATGCACGTCGGCCGGCCAGTAGTGGCGGCGACCGTCGGTGTCCACGGCGGAAAGATAATTCAGCAGCGCGTCGATCCATACGTAGATCACGTGCCGTTCCTGCCCCGGCACCTGGATGCCCCAGGATTCGTCGCTGATGCGCGAAACCGGCACGTCATTCAAACCGTCGCGGATGCGCGCGAGCATTTCCTGCTTGCGGCCCGGCGGCTGCACGCGCATCGCATCGGATTCGATCAGTTCGATCAGCGCGTCGGCGTAGGCGCTGAGCCGAAAGAAATAATTCTGCTCGCGACGACGCACCAGCGGGCGCTTGTTGATCGGCGACAGAAAATTCGATTCTTCCGCCGCGGTTTGGGTCACGTATTCTTCCTGGCCCTCGTCGTACCAGCCTTCGTATTCGCCGAGATACACATCGCCCGATTCCAGCAACTGCGACACGCGCAGACGCACTTCGTCCTTGTGGCGTTGTTCGCTGGTGCGGATGAAATCGTCGAACGCGAGTCCCAACGACTGGAAGCAGGATTTGAAGGCGTCCGCGTTCTGTTTCGACCAGGCCTCGGCCGACATGCCGTTTTCGTTCGCCTTTTCGATCACCTTGTTGGAGTGCTCGTCGGTGCCGGTGAGCAGGAAGGTGTCGTCGCCCTTCAGCCGGTGGTAGCGCGCGATCACATCGGCGATCAACGTCGTGTAGACGTGCCCGATGTGCGGGCGATCGTTGACGTAGTAGATCGGCGTGGAAATGTAGAAACGGGACATGGGGGCTTCGCGGTTGGAGGATGCGCGCGATCGGCCGTCTCGCGCGAACAGATCGCCGGCCGGCCGCATCGGCGGCGGGTCGGCGAAGGAAGAGAGGGCGCCGAAACGCCTGCGCGTATCTTAATGCATCCAACCCCTGTCACCCCGAGCGTAGCGAGGGGCTTGGTTTCGGGTCTTTCGGCGAAGGCAACAGCAGGTCCCTCGCTGCGCTCGGGATGACAGGTGTTGTTGTCGTTGCGGTCGGTCGCCTTGAGGCAGTGGCCTTCGCGCCGCGGATACGAAAAAGCCGGCCCCGCGGAGAGGCCGGCTTTGCCGGAGATCGTCGGTGCGCCTCATCGACAGGGCTCATTCGCGCGTCCCGTCGATGCGCAACGCACCGCGCGTACGCGTCAACCCGCCAGCAAGCGATTCATTCGCGCCACGAACGCGGCCGGGTCGTCCAGGCTGCCGCATTCGGCCAGCATCGCTTGCTCGAACAGCAGCGTCGCCCAGTCGCCGACGCTCGCGTCGTCGGCGTCCTGCAGACGCTTCACCAGCGCGTGCTCGGCGTTGATTTCCAGAATCGGCACGCTTTCCGGCGCGGCTTGGCCGGCGGCTTTGAACAGCCGCTGCATGTGCAGCGACATGTCGTACTCGTCCACCACCACGCACGCGGCCGAATCGACGAGGCGATTGGACACGCGCACATCCTTCACCTTGTCGCCCAACGCGGCTTTGATTCTCTCCACCACCGGCGCCGCGGTTTTCGCGGCCTCTTCGTGCGCGGCCTTGTCCTGCGCGTCGCCGAGCGCGTCGAGGTCCAGTTCGCCCTTGGCGACGTTGCGGAAGGATTTTCCGGCGTATTCGTGCAGATAACCCGACATCCAGTCGTCGATGCGTTCGTGCATCAGCAGCACTTCGACGCCGCGCGCCTTCAGCGCTTCGAGTTTCGGATGGCTGCGCGCCGCGTTCCAACTGTCGGCGGTGAGATAGAAAATCTCCTCCTGCGTGCCGGTCATGCGCTGCAGGTAATCGTCCAGACCGATGCGTTGTTCGGCGTTCTCGCTGCGCGTGGTGGCGAAGCGCAGCAGCTTGAGCACGCGCTCGCGATTGGCGGCGTCTTCCACCACGCCTTCCTTCAGCGTGGCGCCGAACGCGGCCCAGAACTTCGTGTAGTTCTCCGGTTCGTCGCGCGCGATCTTCTCCAGCGTGTCCAGCACGCGTTTGGTCAACGCGCCCTTGATGCGCTCGACCTGGCGGCTTTCCTGCAGCAGTTCGCGACTGACGTTCAGCGGCAAATCGTCCGAATCCACCACGCCGCGCACGAACCGCAGATACGCCGGCAGCATTTGCTCGGCTGCGTCCATGATGAAGATGCGCTTGATGTAGAGCTTCAAGCCCGTGCGTTCTTCGCGGCTCTGCTGGAAATCGAACGGCGCCTGCGAGGGCAGATATAGCAGCGAGGTGAAGTTCTGGTTGCCTTCGACGCGGTTATGGCTCCAAGCCAGCGGGTCGAGGAAATCGTGGCTGATGTGTTTGTAGAAGGCTTTGTAATCGTCGTCGCTCAAGTCGGTCTTCGGGCGCGTCCACAGCGCCGAGGCCTGATTGACGGTTTCCAGCGCGGGCGTCTCGGATGCGGCATCGGACTCGCTATCCTCTTCGCTGTCGCGCTTCGGCGGCGCGGCCATGCGGATCGGGAACCCGACGTGATCGGAATACGTGCGGATCAGCGAGCGCAGTTTCCAATCCTGCAGGTAATCGCTCGCGTCTTCGCGCAGATGCAGGCGCAATTCGGTGCCGCGGCCGAAACCGGCGGGCGCGGGCTCCAGCGTGAACGCGCCGTCGCCGTTCGAGCGCCAGGTCCAGGCCTCCTGTAAACCCGCGCGACGGCTGGTGACGGCGATCTCGTCGGCCACGATAAAGGCCGAATAGAACCCGACGCCGAACTGACCGATCAACTGCGCATCGGGCTTTTGACCGGCGGCGAGACTGTCGAGAAACCGACGCGTGCCCGAATGCGCCACCGTGCCCAGATTGCGCATCAACTCGTCGTGGCTCATGCCGATGCCGTTGTCGCGCAGGGTCAACGTGCGCGCGTCGCGATCGACCGCCAGATCGATGGTCAGCTCGGCGTCGTCGCCCAGCAACGACGCGTCGGCGATCGCCTCGAAGCGCAGCTTCTCGCAGGCGTCGGACGCGTTGGACACCAGCTCGCGCAGGAAGATGTCCTTGTTCGAATACAGCGAGTGGATGACCAACTGCAGCACCTGCTGCACGTCGGCCTGGAAGGCGTGGGTTTCGACCGGGGTCGGGGTGTCGGTCTCGGTGCTCATCCGGGGCTCCTTGGGGATGCGACGGGAAGGGGGCGCTCCGAATCGGCCGACAACGGCCGAGGCGTACGCGCGAGTGCCCGAAACGTGGGCGCGGAGGCGGAGGTTTCAAGGGGCGCAGGCCGGTATCAATGCGGCCTTGCCGCCCGCGGCTCGGTGTCGTGCCCAGGGAAGCGGGGCCGGGTGCCTGCGCGGCCGCCTCTCGGGTCAGGGATGGCGATGAGCGAACGCGGCCATCGCAATATCCGACGGACCGTCGCCTTCGGTCATTGCGGGGCGATCCGCAGGCAACCGTCGACCGCATCGGCCCGCACCGCCACATGGCCCAGCGTTTCCAGGGTCTGGGCGTCTTCGCGGGCGATCCGGTAGCGACCGGGCAGCAGGCGCAAGCGCGCGGCGGTCGCTCCGGCGGGAACCACCGCCTGGTCCCGCGCGATGGCGTTGTCGTCCTCGTCTTCGGCGAAGGCGCGCAGCAGCGTCGCGTCCGTACGCGCGGCCACGCACAGCGACACCTGCGCCCCGCGCGCGGCTTCCGCGGCCGCGACCGCGGCAGGCGGATGCAGCACCACGATATCCACGTGGTTGGCGGCGATCGGCGTCTCGCCGCGGACGGCGACCACCGGCGAGGCGGTGTCCACCGGCCAGCCGTCGGCGGTCTCGGGGCAGGCCGTGGGGCCCTGGGCCACCGTCAACGGCTCGATCCCCGTGCGTGCGGCGAATCGCGCCGCCATCCAACCCTCGTCCGGGTTTTTCGAAATGTGCGAGCCGCCGGCATAGACCAGCAGTCGGCGACCCGGGTTGGCTTCGAGCCATGTCGCCAGGGCTTCGGCCTGTGCGGTTTCGCGCGTCTCGCGATCGGCGGCGGTCGCCGGCTCGTAGGGCACGAACGTCCATTTCAGCGCATGGGCGCGACGCAACGCGGCCGCGAACGCCGGGTCGGCCGTGTAGAACCCGGTGGCGGTGTCGGGCACGCCGTCTTGCAGCGAGACGGGCGCCTGCTGCGCGAAGGTTTCCGCCGCGAGGGCGTCGAACCCGAGCGGATGCAGCGCTTCGATCAACCGCCCGAGAAACACGCGATGCGCGCGCCGGAAATGCGATTCGTTGAGCATCACGACCCGCGAGTTCCGCGCGGCGCGAACGATGACCTCGAGCGCATCGCGATAGTCGGCATCGGCCACCGCGCGCGGCGCCGTCGAAGCGCGCAACGCGCAGGCGGGTTGTTCCAGACCCAGAAACACCGATATCTGCGCG
>JAGNNB010000244.1 GCA_017990865.1 Lysobacteraceae bacterium | reverse complement strand
AACATCGGCATCACTGCGCCCGGCGGCGCGCAGTTCTACGGCGCCGGCATCGGCTGTCCGGCGGACTCAGCCAGCGGCTTCACGCCGACGGACTTCAGCGGCGCGGTCTCGGCGTGGACCACCTCGCCCGGTAGCGGCAGCGCGCATTGCTATCGTCACCTCGGCGGCACGTCGATGGCGGCGCCGCACGTCGCCGGCACCATCGGTTTGATGTTGTCGGCGAACGGCGGCCTGCTGCCGGAGCATGTGCGCAATGTGATTCGCGCCACGGCCAGTGCATTGCCGAGCTGCGGCACCAATTGCGGCCCGGGCTTGCTCAACGCCTACGCCGCCGTCAACGCGTCGCTCTCCACGAACACCGGCCCCTGCAGCACGGGCTCGGGCCCGACCAACAAACTCTGCAACATCAACGCCATCGGGCACTACGTGAATGCCGGCGGCGCGTTGGTGGAATCGGTGTACGCCAGCGGTCATTTGTGGCAATTCGACGCCAACGGCAATCGCGTCGCCGCGACCAAAAGCCTGCGTGCGTTCCCGCGCTACGCCAACGGCCCGTGCCAATACGCGGCCGCCGGTCAGGAATGCAGGATCGATACTTCGACGGTGCTGAATTACCCCGGCTTCGGTTATCTCGAATCCGTCACCGCTTACGGCCGCTACTGGAATTTCGACAGCAACGGCAACGGCCTCGCCGGTAACGGGTTAACGCTGTCGAGCGTGACCCGCTTCGCCAACGGCCCTTGCCTCTACGCTGGCGGCGGCACCTGCAATTTCGACACGCGCAATCTGATTGTCGCGCCCGAGTGGGGCTTGGATGGTTTGTTCGAATCGATCACCGCCTATGGCCGCTATTGGATTTTCGACGGCGCCGGCAATCAGGTCAGCAGCGACAGCCTGCTCAATGTGCCGCGCTTCGCCAACGGCCCCTGCCTGTATCGACCCGCGGGCAGCGTTTGCACGTTCGGTTCGCGCGAATTGCGCCGCATGCCCAACGGCACGCTGCAGGAAACGATCACCGCCTACGGTCGCTATTTCGAGTGGGACGGCAACGGCAATCCCACCGCGAATTACGGGTTGATGCTGTCGCAGATTCCGCGCTTGAAATAATCCGAACGCGATGCGTTTGCTTCGAAGCCCCGGCCATCGACGCCGGGGCTTCTCGTTTGGCGTGTTCTTTGATCTGGGTCGCAATCGATGCGAAGCCTCGGGCGCATCATCCGCGAACGCCACGCGCGACGCGCGATCGATGCGTCGCGCGCGCATGTTCGTCCCCCTGCCGGCATGTAGGCCGGTATTCACGCAAAGGAGAAGCACAACGATGAAATTCACCCCTCTGTTTTCGGCGTTCTGCGGGCTGATACTCGCGGGATCCGCGCAAGCCGCACCGCCGCCGAACGCCCCCGATCATCTGCGCTTCGTACCGTTCGAAGCGATCGTGAAATTCAAGACCGATGCGCAGGCGAGCGCCGCGAAAGCGCAAATGCCGGATGTCGCGCTCAGCGCATCGTCCTCGCGTTTCCATCTCGCGCGACTCGCTTTGGCGACGCCCCGCGTATATCGGGCCGACGAGAAGAAAGCCGCAACGCTGGCGCTGCTGGAACGTCTGCGCCGACGCAGCGACGTCGAATACGCGCAATTGAACTACATGGTCGATCTGGCCTACGTTCCCAGCGATCCGCTGTACGCGCAGCAATGGCATTACCCGCCGATCGGGATGCCCGGCGCATGGGACATCACCCGCGGAAGCGCCGCGGTGCGCATCGCGATTCTGGATACCGGGCGCACCGCACACCCGGACCTCGCCACTCGCTGGTCGCCGTTGGAATTCAACGCCGCGGCGCCGGGTACCGCGGCGACGGATAACGGCACCTGGCGGCACGGTACGCATGTCGCCGGCATTGCCGGCGCGGCGACCGGCAACGGCGTCGGCGGCGCCGGCGTCTGTCCGAGCTGCCAACTGCTCAACGTCAAAATCAGCGACAACAGCGGCGGCATCACCATCGAACGCATCGTCAGCGGCATCCATTGGGCGATCGATAACGGCGCCGGCGTGATCAACATGAGTCTGGAAGCGCCCAGCGCCTGCACGCAGGCGAGCTTCCCCGCGCTGCGCGACGCCATCGATCGCGCCGTCAACAACGGCGTCAACGTGGTCGCGGCGGCGGGCAACAACGCGGTGAACGTCGACAACGTCACCCCGGCCTCGTGCCCGGGCGTGATTTCGGTCGCGGCCACCGATCGCAACAATGCGCTCGCGACCTACAGCAGCCGCGGTGCGAACGTCGGCATCGCCGCGCCCGGCGGCGGCGGCGTTCACACACCGCCCTACAGCGGTTACGGGCAGGGCATCGGTTGTCCGGTCGACGCGAACAGCTTTTTCTATCCGTTTACCGAAGGCGCGCTGTCGACGTGGACCACCTCCCCCGCCAGCGGCAACGCGCATTGCTATCGCTTCCTGTCCGGCACGTCGATGGCGACGCCGCATGTGGCCGGCGCGATCGGTCTGATGCTGTCGACCAACGCGAAACTGCGCCCGGATCAAGTGCGAACGCTGTTGCGCACCACCACCACCGCTTTGCCGGCGTGCGGGGCCAACTGCGGCCCCGGTTTGTTGCACGTGCAGCGCGCGGTGAGCGGCGCGCGCACGACGACCACCGGCCCCTGCAGCGCCAATCCTGTGGCCGGCAGCCAGTGCAAGATCGACGGCATCGCCCAATACCGCAACGGCTCCGGCGCTTTGGTGGAATCGGTCTACGCCTACGGCCAACTCTGGCAATTCAACGCCAGCGGCGCGCAGATCGGCGTCACGCGCAATCTTCGCGGCATTCCGCGTTACGCCAGCGGCCCTTGCGCTTATGCGCCTGCGGGCCAGGCCTGCGTGATCGATTCGATCGTGACCATGGATCACCCCAGCGTCGGTTATGTCGAGTCGGTCTCGGCCTACGGCCGCGGTTGGAATTTCGACGTCAACGGCAACCCGTGGCCTGCGAACAATTTCCTGCTGTCCAGCATCGCGCGCTACGCCGCCGGCCCCTGCGTCTACGCCGGCTCGTCGACGACCTGCAAGTTCGATACGCGCACGCTGATTTACGCGCCCGAATGGGGTCTGGACGGTCTGTTCGAGTCGATCACCGCCTACGGCCGCTATTGGATCTTCGACGGCGGCGGCAGGATGATCGAAAGCAACCCGCTGCTCAACGTCAGCCGCTACGCCAACGGCCCTTGCGCCTATCGACCCGCGGGCACGACCTGCAAATTCGATAGCTTGGACCTGCAGCGCATGCCCACCGGCGGCATCTACGAAACCATCACCGCTTATGGCCGCTATTTCGAGTGGGACGGCAACGGCAATCCCACGATCAATCACGGCAAGTTGTTGACGACCATCATACGTATGCGCTGACGTTTCGCTGCGCCCGGGCGACATCGTCGCCCGGGCGTTTCTGCGATCAGGTCGGCATCTCGCTACGACTGCCGAACGCATGCGAGAGCGTGCCGCGATCGACGTATTCCAATTCGCCGCCAAGAGGCACACCGTGCGTGAGCCGCGTCGGCATCACCCCGTGTTGACGCGCGAGTTGCGCGAGGTAATGCGCGGTGGCTTCGCCTTCGACGGTGGGATTGGTGGCGATCACCAACTCGCGCACTTCGCCCTCGGCCAGTCGCGCGGCGAGCATGTCCAAGCCCAATTCGCGCGGGCCGATGCCGTCGAGCGGGCTGAGGCGGCCCTGCAGCACGAAATACAAGCCGCGGTAGCCGGTCGCTTGTTCGATCACCAAACGATCCGCCGGCGATTCCACCGCGCACAGCAAATGCGCATCGCGCGCGGCGCTGGCGCAGATCGCGCAGACCTCGGTTTCGCTGAAATCGCGGCAACGCTTGCAGTGACCGACGCGTTCGATCGCATCGGCCAAGGCATTCGACAACCGCGTTCCGCCTTCGCGATCGCGCTCCAGTACGTGATAGGCCATGCGCTGCGCGGTCTTCTGGCCGACACCCGGCAAGACGCGAAACGCATCGATCAATCGTTCGAGCAGGGAGACGGTCATTTCTTGTCTGTCATCCCGAGCGCAGCGAGGGACCTGCTTCTCGCTCGCGACGGCGCGTAAAACAGGTCCCTCGCTGCGCTCGGGATGACAATCGTTGCGATCATCGCAAAGGCGACGGCAGGGCACACGTCATGCGCATGGTCTCAGAACATCCCGGGAATTTTCATGCCCGGCGGAATCGGCATGCCGGCGGTGGCGCCGGACATTCTCGCCTGCGATTCGGCGTTGACTTTATTGACCGCGTCGTTGATGGCGGCGACGACCAAGTCTTCGGTCATTTCCGCATCCGACAGCACGCTCGGATCGATCTTCACGCCGCGGCATTCCATGCGGCCGGTCAAGGTCACGCTGACCATGCCGCCGCCGGCGCTGCCGGTGACTTCGAGCTTGGCGAGTTCTTCCTGGGCGCGCTGCAGGTTTTCCTGCATTTTCTGCGCCTGCTGCATCAGTTGGGCGATATTTCCACGCATGGCGGTTCTCTCAATCTTCGTAAGGGCGAATCGAATCGGGCACCAGCTTGGCGCCTTGTTGGGTCATCAAACGCTGCACGTCGGGATGCGCGAGAAACGCGTCCTCCGCCGCCGCTTGTTTGGCATCGCGCTGGCGTTCGTTGCGTTGATGCAAGGTTTCGATCTGCGCGGGCTTGCCGCTATCGAGCTTGATCTGCACCGGGCCGCCGAGCTGCGACGACATCGCGTCGGTCAAGGCTTTCAACAGCGCGGGCGCACGCAAATGGTCGTCGTCGGGCGAGAGCGACAAGCGCAAGACGCCGTCGGCATACCCGAGAAACGCCGCATGCGCCGCGAGTTCGCGCGCGGGGCCGCGCAGGCCGCTGCGCGCGACCAGATCGAGCCAGCGTTCGTTGTCGATTTCGGTCGCGGGCGGCGCGGTGCCGGCATGCGCGGAAGCCGATTCGACGCGCGGCTCCGGCGTGCGCGACATCGGCAGCGGTTCGGGCATCGAACGCGGAGGCGGCGCGACGTTTGCGGTCTCGCGCGCGGGATTTTGCATCGCCGACGCCGGCAAGGTGCGCGCGGGCGGCGGTGTCGATGCGGCAGCGCTCGCATCCAACGCGGCGCGGGCGGCCGCGGGGCCGCGGGCGGCATTCGCGGCGGGCGCGTCCACCGTGGTCGCGCCGCCATCGGCGGGACGGAACGCCAGCATCCGCAGCATCGCCATCTCGAAACCGGCGCGCGGGCTGGGCGCGTAGCCCAGATCGCGGCGACCGTGCAGCGCCATCTGGTACCACAGTTGCAC
>JAGNNB010000243.1 GCA_017990865.1 Lysobacteraceae bacterium | reverse complement strand
TCGATCGCGGTGCGGTCGAGGGTGAGCACCGGCGAAGTGCCTTCGGTCTCCGCGGCGCGCGGAATGCGCGTGCCGATGACGTTGACGCGATCGAGTTCCTGGGGTTTTTCGTCGCTGTCTTGCGCCGACGCCCACATCGGGGTCAGCGCCGCCGCGACGGCGACGGGAAGCGCGGCGTGTCGGAACGCAGAGTTGCTGCGGGGATGACTCATGGTCTCTCTCTCCATTGATGCGTGGGTGGTAGCGAGTGCGATAACGCTCGCGCGCGTTCGTACGAGCGCGCATGG
This sequence comes from Lysobacteraceae bacterium, assembly GCA_017990865.1. Classification (GTDB taxonomy): domain Bacteria; phylum Pseudomonadota; class Gammaproteobacteria; order Xanthomonadales; family Xanthomonadaceae; genus Lysobacter_I. Next base: position 5,039 of record JAGNNB010000243.1, on the reverse strand, counting down.
AAACGACGGCGGAAAATTCGCGTCGATCCGCGTCGCGACGTGCGTTCCCGATACGGAACGCAACGGCGCGACGCGTTCGTTCGCGCGTCCTGCTTATGTTTTCGTTAAGACGCAAGCCAGATTACGGGCTCGGTCGTGCGGTCGTGTGTCCGTTCCGGTCCTGAGCGTTTGCCGATCTTGGCTTCAGCGTCGCGTTCGCGGCGCGACGCGCAATCGATCACGCTGGCGACGATGGCCTCGCAACGCGGTTCGTCGAAACCGATGCGTTCGCTGTGTGCGTTGCGTGCGATCCGGTCGACGATGCGATCGTTAAGCGCATGCTCGTTAGCCGTACGTTCCATCGCCGCATGCACCGCGAATGCTTCGTTCGCGTTCGATCCGATGTCCATCTCGACGTTCCAGCGCTGCTGGCGGTAGTCGCTCGCGGTCATGCCGTAACGCGCGCGGAAAGCCCGCGCGAAGCTGCAACTGTTGTCGAACCCGCAGGCGATGCCGACCTCGCTGATCGAACACACGCTATCGGCGAGCAACTCGCAGGCGCGCTCCAGGCGCAGGCGCACCGATGCCGCCTGCGGGCTTTCGCGATAGATCTCGTGATAGGTCTTGGACAAATACCAGATCGAGAAGCTGGTCAGCTCCGCCAATTCGGTCAGCCGCACCACGCGGTCGCGGTGGCCTTCCAGGAATAATTTGGCGCGCTGCATGCGCCCGAAGACTTGGCGCTTGCGCGAAACGGAGCGCCCGGGGCAGCGGGCGATCCCGGCGTCCATGTCGCGTTGCAGCGCCGCGACATGCTGGGCGACCGCTTGGAACGCATGCGAGGCGCGTTCGATCGTCGGCGGCGCACTGCCGGTCGTTTCCGCGCCATTGCGCCAAAGCCTGAGCGCGATCCGCAAGTCGGCGGCGGACATGCGGCCGGTGCCGGGCAATAAATCGTGACGGCGCGCGCTGCTGCCCTCCGAGGCGGCGACCACGCCGAGGGTGAGACCGTGGCGGTCGGCTTGCACGTCCGGCGCCGAATCGCGATCCAGCACCAACCAATCGCCGGGTTTGAGTTCGAAGCGCCCTTCGCGCGCGATCACCCGCGCCCGTCCGCGCACCTGGATCAACAGCGACAGGCCCGAACACTGACTGCGCATATGGCCCGCATGCGCCACCGCCAGCCAACGCGTCGTGCCGGCGAGCGGCGGAAGATTGATCGTCGCGCCGCGGTCCGCGATCACGTATTGAGTCGTCATGTCCTTACTCCGTGCCGAATCGAAGTCACCGGTTTGACCGGTGCGGCGCGGAAAGACCGGAAATTCCCCCGAGATTTCGCCTAAATCGGCACGATGGTCCGAAACGGCCGTTCCGAAATCGTTCCGAAACGTTTTAGAACAACGGCTTACGCGATTTATCCGAATGCCGACGCGCGGACGGCGACGGTCATGGATGACGATGCCAGCGGCGACGAAGCCGCATGCACGGCGCTTTCGACGCGCGCGATTGCGATCGGCGGGGTTCAAGGCACGATGAAAGTCGCGCCTTACGGCGCTCCTACAGGCGGCGCGGCAAAGGACGGCGAGGTTAAGGGTTCAAGCGCCGGAAATGGCGCACCTGCGCGCAGCGCTCCGCGAGAGCGCTCAAGGTTGTGGCGGTGCGACGGCGGGAGGGCGCCGGGCCGCATTAAATGCTTTCAACGGCATCAAGGCGATGTCGGACCCGACTTCTTCGAGGGTCGCCAAATAGACCGCACGCTCGCCGGCGTGATAGCTGACGCCGACCGAGTCCCAATCGACATTGCCCAGGCAAAGCGCGCGCGCTTTCGAGGCCGCTTCGCCGTCCATCGCGACTGGCCGCCAGCGCCATTGGCAACCGGGGGCGCTGTCCATGACCCATGCGCCTTCGGGCGACACGTTCATGGTGCGATTGCGGCGCTGCAAGGTCGTTCGATCGACCTTGCGCGGGCGATTGAGGTCGAGATCGGTTTGCCAAATCTCCGAGCTCGACATCCGCGCCAGCACGATGCGCCGATTCGCCGCATCCACGAGCGCGAACGACACATCGTCCACCTGGGCCAGGACTCGCCAGGGCCGGACGCTGCGATCGTACAACTTCGCCGTCAGCCGACCTTCGCCACGATCGACGACCGCGAGGATGCGTTTGGGGTCGGGGTGATAGGAGGCATGGACCGGATCGCGATCGGGAAGCGGCAGTTTCGCGAGACGGCCGTGCTGCGGATCGATCTCGTAGGCGCCCATGCCCTGCGCGCCTTCGCCGATGGCCAAGGCGTGTTGCGATTCGGCGTCCCACGCCACCGGATAGCGCACGATCGGAACGAAATCGTCGAAAACGCGCAGGCTATCCGGTTGGCTTTGATCCAACCACCACAAGCGCATTTCCGCGGAGCGATCGGAGGCGAAAATCAGTTGCCGTCCGTCGGGCGCCACCGACGGCATTTCGTTCGACCCGGTGGATTCCAAGAGCCGCAGACTGCGCATCAACGGCCATCGCGTCGGGTCTTCGGAGACTCGCTCCGTCGCGCCGCGCAGATCGATCTTCCGCATCGAGGTATGCGAGGTCTCGACTTCGAACGCGAGCGCGCTGCCGTTGCGAGCGATGCTCGGGTACGCGAACCCTTCGCGGCTGCGTTCGTCGAAATCGACCACGCGGCGGCTGGCGATATCCAATGCCGCCAACGCCGCCTTGCCGTCGCGATAACGCGAGAACACCAACCCGCGACTATCGGGCAGCCACACCACACCGTAAAAGTTGCCGCGCAAATGGGTCAAGCGCTCCGGTTTGCCGCCCGCGACGGGGATCCGCCACAGATCGCCGAGCGAAAGATTGCGCTGGAACGCGATCCAACGGCCGTCCGGCGACACCACCGGCATCATGTCTTCGTCGCTGGGCGAACGTTCGTAGGGAATGCGCTCCCAACGACCGCTCTCCAGCGACATCCGGTACAGCGCTTTCTCGACCGTTTTCGCGTTGGCGAGCGAGGTGTAGTAACTCGGCATCTGGGCCGCGACCAGCGCCTTCCCGTCGGGATACCACCCCATCCGATGATTGATCCCGCCGAGGCATTCGCCGACTTCGCGCGCGCTACCGCCCGCGGCGGGAATCACCATCACCGAACAGCGCGCTTCGTTCTCGCGGATGAAGGCGATTTGCCGACCGTCGGGCGACCAACTCGGCATCATGTCCCACTGTTTGTCGACCGGCTCGGTCAGGCGCTGCGGCTGCAGCGGCGCCGTGGTCTGCACCCACAGCGAGGAGGTGACGCTGTTCGGACCTTCCTCCACGTACGCGACCAGCGCGCCATCGGGGGAAAGACTCGGGCGATATTCGCCCTGCGGTTTGAACGCGATGCGTTGGAACGGCGGCATCATGGCTCTGGCCCGCTCGCCTTCGGCCGCGCCGGATCGCGCATCGGATGCCGATGCGTTCGCTTTCGGCGGCGTCGCCTCGCGTTTCGGCCAAAGCGCCACCGCGGCCGTCGCGACCGCAGCGATCGCGACCGCGGCGAGCGCGATACCGCGACCGCGAGGCGCAGACGACGGCGCGGTGGCGCGATCGCCTGTCGCTGCGTTCGCGAGCGATGTATCGACAAGCGTTTCGACGGAAGCCTGCGATCGTGTCCCGGCGGCGCCGACGGTCGCTTCGGTATTGGTACCGACAACATCTGTACCGATAGCATCCGCACGAATCACGTCCGCATCGATAGCCGCCGCCGTCGCGATAGCCGCAGCCGATGTCTCGCCGGAGACATCGATTGCTGCATCGTGCGGAACGGTCGCGGCCGCATCCTCTTCGACGAGCCACTGCACCGGCGCGATCAAGCGATAGCCTTGCTTGGCGATGGTGTCGATGTAGCGCGGATTCTCGCGATCGTCGCCGAAGGCTTTGCGCAATTGCGCGATCGCCTGCGTCACCACGTCGTCGGTCGGCATCGTATCGGGCCAGACCCATTCCAGCAGGGCTTCGCGGCTGACCAGCCTTCCCGCATGAGCGATCAAGGTGAGCAACACTGCGATCGATTTCAGCGTTATGCGCAGCGGTTCGGCGCTGCCGTCCGCGGGCGCGATTTCGCGCAACGGAATATCGACCACGCAATCGCCGATCCGGATCCGATCCGATGGGCGTGAATCGAGCAAATTGCGATGCGACTTCAGCATGTCGGCGTGACGTGGGCTCGCGTGCGGCGATGACGTTGGGCGCGCGACCGGCTTCCATGGCGCGCGCTCGTGGGGGGCCACAGTATCCGACTTGGCGTCTTCGGTGTGAACCAGCCTCGACCGACCGAACCGTCGGACCTTCGAACATTTGGCATCGGCAGCGTCAATCCCGTCGCGCGACGATCGGAGCATCGAGCTCGAACGCGCTCAGGGGCAACACGCCGATATCGCGCCCGGATTCGCCGACGACGCCGACGTACAAGCGTCGCCGCGCGCTGTCGTAGCTCAGCCCTTCCGGCATCATCGGGCCATCGCCCAGACAATGGCCCTGCTCCGCGGCGGGTGCGGAAGATGCGGAAGGCGCGGCCAATTTGCGCCAGAACCAACGGCAATCCGGGCGGGCATCCAGTAGCCATGCGCCGTCCGCGGCGGTCGCCAGCGTTCGGATCCGTCCTTGCATGACGACGCGATCGATTTCGCGCGGGGCGCTCAAATCCAAGTGCGCGCGCCAAATGCCGGGTTGGTAAGCGCGGACGAAGACCACGCTGTCGTTGGCGCGGTCGGGCAATGCCATCAACACATCGTTGATCTCCGCCAAGGCCCGCCATGGCTCGCGGCTGCGATCGTAGAGCACGAGCCCCAACCGCCCTTGTTCGCGTTCGGCGACCACCAGCAGGCGATTCGGATCGGGGTGATACGCGGCTTGCACCGGCACGCGGTCGGGCACCGACAAGCGCACGGCGCGACCGAGACGTGGATCGATCTCGTAGATCGCCGCAACGCCACCGCGTTCGCCATCGCTTTCGCCGATGACGAGCGCACGCGTCGAATCCGCGTTCCATGCCGCCGGGAAGCGCGGAATCGGCATGAAACCGTCCAATG
>JAGNNB010000242.1 GCA_017990865.1 Lysobacteraceae bacterium | reverse complement strand
GACCCATGGGTGAGCTATTCGCCCAACGGCGTGGTGCATGCGATGGCCTTGTCCACCAACGGCGGCGTGTTTCAAGTCGGTTCCGTCAATGCGATGTTGGCGAGCCGCTCGTTCGATCACGGTCGCACTTGGAGCAACCCGATTGCGTTGATTCGCGACAGCGCGGCGGCCTTCAACGACAAGAACGCCTTGACCGCCGATCCGAACGACGCGAATTTCGTGTATGCCGTGTGGGATCGCTTGATCGACGCCAACGACAGCGGGCCGGCGTATTTCGCGCGCAGCGTCGACGGCGGCGCGAGTTGGGAACCGGCGCGACCGATCCACGACCCGGGCAGCCGCAATCAAACCATCGGCAATCAGATCGTCGTATTGCCCAACGGCGTGGTCGTCGATGTGTTCAATCAGATCGACCGGCCGACGCTCGGGCCGCAGCGTTCGCGCGTCGGCATCGTGCGTTCGTTCGATCGCGGCGCGACGTGGTCCGCGCCGATCTATATCGCCGATTTGTTGGCGGTCGGCACCACCGACCCGTGGACCGGCGTCAAGGTGCGCGATGGCTCGATCATTCCCAGCATCGCCGTTTCGCCGCTCGGCGAGCTGTACGCGGTGTGGCAGGACGCGCGTTTCGGCAATGGCGCTCACGACGCCATCGCCATGTCGCGTTCGATCGACAGCGGCGCGACGTGGTCGGCGCCGATTCGCGTGAATGCGATCGTCGGCGCGGCGGCGTTCACGCCGAGCGTCAGCGTCGGTCGCAATGGTGTGGTCGCGGTGAGCTATTACGATCTGCGTAACGACACCGCGACTCCGGCGCTGACCGCCGACGTGTGGTTGGCGCGCTCCGGCGACGGCGGCGCGACCTGGACCGAGCAGCGCATCGGCGCGTCGTTCGATTTGTCGTTCGCGCCGAACGCCAACGGGTATTTCGTCGGCGATTATCAGGGCTTGATCGAAGCCGACGGCGTGTTCGTCGCGTTCTACGGCAAGGCCAATGACGGCGATCTGGAGAACCGCACCGATATCGTGTCCGCGCCGTTGCCGCATTTGCCGCCGGTGTCCGTCGGCCCCGCGAGCGCCGCCGCGAAACGGCAAGCGCAGCGTTCGCGCGGCGCGCCAACGGGTTTCGAAATCGGCCCGCGTTTGCGACAGCGCGTGGACTCGAATCTGCGCAGGCGTCTGCGCGAACCGCCCTCGGCGAACGCCGTGCCGCGCGTTTTGCCGCATGATTTCGCGACAGTGATACCGAAGATGTGACGTCCTCCAAGATGTGACGTCAATTGGTTCCTTTTCGGATACTCTCGCTTGCCGGAACTATCGATGACCACGCACAGGGGAGCGGGATGAGCGCGCATTGGAAGAAATTCGTGGCCATCCTGGCATTGGCCGGATGCGGCTGGTGCGGCGAGATTTCGGCGCAAACGGCGTCGATTCGGTCGCATGATGGCCTGCGCCTGGGCGTGATCGCAGATACGCAGCTCACCACGCCGCAAAAGACCAGTCACTACCTTTTTCGGACGGTGCAGGCCGATGCGGTCGCCAACGTTGCGGTGAGAACGACCGCGCAGGAGCATCTGGCCGAACACCAATTGCGCGATATGCTCGATCGAATGGCGCTGTCGCGGCCGGATGCGATTCTTTATCTCGGCGATGGCGCCAACAGCGGTTGCCGCGACGAAGTCGATCTTTTCTTTTCTATCCTGCGCGAGAACCGCGCGAAACACGGCGTGCCGATCTTTTTCGCGATCGGCAATCACGATTATCTGGCGACCGGCAATCAGTCGGATCGCCATCTGCGCGCCTTGGCGTGCGGCGGCCAAGCGTATTACACCAAGGCTGAGCTCGTTCGCTCGACTTCGGCGTTCAATACCGAATCCTCGCGTCTGGAGGCTATCTCGTCTTCGATCTTCACCGACTATCGCGACAGTTTGTCCGAGGTCGATCGTGACGATGGCGGCTGCCGGGTGGAGGCGGAGGAGGATCAGCATACCGAAGGCTGTTTTTATGCGGCGGTTCTCGACTACAAGCGCGCCGGGCACCGAGGTGCGTTGGTGCTGATCGACACGTCGGATTATCGGGATCTCAGCTTCAATCCCGTGTTTCCGTCGGTTCCCACATTGGGAGAGGGCAGAGGCTTGCGCGGCGGCGTGTCGTTCGGACCGGGGAGCCAAACCGCATGGGTCTTCGCGCAATTGAAAGATGCCGATCCAGGGGCCGAGCGTATTTTCGCCTCGCACTATCCGACCAAGGATTTGCAGTGGTCGTTGGCCGGCGTAAACTTCGCTTCCGGCCAGATCGGCAACTTGTTGTTGCTGTCCGGCGCGAACCTTTGGCTGTCGGCGCATACGCATCGCGATACGCCGCCGAGCGAACGGCTCGACCTCTATCGCTACGAAATCACCGACGACACTTTTTCCGGTTGCCTCGGCGAATTCAATGTCGGGTCGACGACGGATCACCGTGCGCATGCGGCGATCGTCGAGATCGTGGACGGTGCGGCGATCGCCGATCCGAAGTGCCGACAGCCGCCCGTGCTGGCGGTTCGGCCGACGATCTTGCACGCGATCGAAGGCGATGACGCCGTCGGCCGCGAGAATGGAGAGAATCCGATCGCCGTATGCGAACGCGGCTGGAAGCGCTTCGCCGATGGGCTGCGCAACAACGAAAATTCCGAGTACGGCTATCCGCTCGCGCGTTGGTTCGATGCCGGTATTCGGCTCGGATTGACGAGAGATTACAGAAAGACGCAGTACAAGCCGACGACCGCTCGACGCAATCTGGACCGCTATCTCAGCGACACCCCGGTCGGCAGCGAAGAGCATCGGAAAAAAGTGCGCTGCTTGATGTATCTGGCGGGTAAGGCGGAGGCGGATTGATCGGTCTGCGATGCGATGCGTTGGGCGTGCGCTGTCGATGCTAACGGCGTTTCCGGACGTAGGTCGATCGCAGTCTTGTCGAGGTTCGGTCTTCGTTCGATCGTTCTTGGATTGTTCTTCGATCGCAACGCATCGGCGAACGCTCAGTCTGCGCTCGCCGCCTTCGACAATCGATCGTTCACGTCGCGCCAGTCCTCGCCTTGCGGCGGGCGTTCCAGCCAGATGGCGTCCGCATTCGTGAGGTCCAGCGTATGCAGCGCGCTGTAGAGATCGTGCGCATAGCCGGCTTTGTCGGCGGGTAAGCGCAGATGCGCGACGATGCCCGCTTCGGGGATCGCGAGTTCGGCGCTGTGATACGCGACCGCGATGCGCGCGTCGGCCGTCAACTCCGCCAGCCGCGCGCGCAAGGCATCGAGCGGCCACACGCGCAGTGGCGTCCGCGGCCGGTAATGCACGGCGACGTTGCCCGGTACGGCGGCATCGTGCCGTTCCGGCAGTTCGACCGGCGCGCCGATCGCGGCTTCGATCTGCGCCCGGGTGATCGGTCCGGCGCGGACGATTCGCGGCACCGGGCCGGTCAGATCGACGATGGTGGATTCCAGACCCACAGCGCAGGGGCCGCCGTCGAGCACCGCGTCGATGCGCCCGTCCAGGCCATGCAGGACCTGCTCGGCGGTGGTCGGGCTCAAACGCTGGTAGGGGTTGGCTGAGGGCGCAGCGAGGCCACCGTCCAACGCGATCAGAATTTCGCGCAACACCGGATGCGCCGGCACCCGCAGGCCGATGGTCGGCCGTCCGCCGGTGGCCTCGGTCTGCGCGGCGTCCGACTTATGCAAGAGCAAGGTCATCGGCCCGGGCCAGAACGCCTCGGCGAGGCGCCAAGCCGTCGGCGGGATGTTCCGCGCCCAGCGCGGCATGCGGTCGGCCGAGGGCAGATGCACGATCAGCGGGTGGTTCGTGGGCCGGCCTTTGGCGGCGAAAATGGCCCGCACCGCCTCGGGATTGGAGGCGTCTCCGGCCAAGCCGTACACGGTCTCCGTGGGTACCGCCACCAGCCGCCCCGCGCGCAGCAGGCGCACGGCCTCGGCGCGGTCGTCGGCGCGATCGGCATGGAGAACCCGGGTCGGCATGGCGTGTTGGTTCGGGGGCGGCGGTTCGGCGGGCGGGCACAGTGCGGGCTTGCCCATCGATTGTAAAGGCGCGATGGCCGCGGATCCGCCCCGAGCGCTTGACTTCGGGCGCCGCCCCGGTCGATGCTGCGAAGCGCTTGATCGAGCGATGGGGAGAGTCGAAATGCCGCCCGTGAACGACCCGCAGAAACAAGATCCCGCCCCGACCGGAGGCGCGCCGCAGAGCGGCAAGCCGCCTCAGGACTCGACCCAGATCGCGGCGCCCACGCCGCCGCCGGGCGGCTGGGTGTTCAAGTCGCCGCTGTTGGACGGCGATTTCACCGGCAGCATCACCCAGCCTTCGCCGACCCAGTACCAAGGCCTGGCCTCTTATTTGTTCAAGAACGGCGACACGCTCGGCGCTAACGCCTTGTTGGGCACGCAACCGTTCTCGCTCGAAAGCTACGGCGCGAACGGCACCTTCGGTCTCGGTCGCGGCGGCAGCGCGAATCTCGGATTCGATGTGCAGCCACCCAAGGGCACGTCGCAATGGCTCGCCGACCTGAAATTCGGCGACGGCAGTTTGCTCAACGGCAACCTCTCCACCTCGCCCCAAGGCGATATCTTCAAAACGAACGGGCTGTGGGCGATCGGCAATGGCCAGCAACTCACCGGTTCCGGCGAGTTCAACGGCGTCGAGAAATTTTCCGATCTCAAATTCAAGTGGACCGATCGCGATCTGCATTTCTTCAACTTCGGTTTGAACGACACGCCGGCCGGCACCGTCGTCAAAGGCGATGGCCAAGCCACATTGAAACCGGGCGAGCTGGTGACCGGCGGGTTCGAATTGAACGGCATTACCAAAACCAACGACTTCAAGTTGAATTGGAACGATAACGACAAGCACTTCCTCAATTTGAATCTCAACGACAGCCCCGCCGGGACGTTGTTCAAGGGCGATGGACAAGCCACGTTGAAACCGGGCGAGCTCGTCACCGGTAACGTCGAATTGAACGGCATCACCAAAACCAACGACTTCAAGTTGAATTGGAACGACAACGGCAAGCACTTCCTCAATTTGAATCTCAACGACAGCCCGGCGGGGACATTGTTCAAGGGCGACGGGCAGGCGACATTGAAACCGGGCGAACTCGTCACGGGTAACGTCGAATTGAACGGCATCACCAAAACCAACGATTTCAAGTTGAATTGGAACGACAACGGTAAGCACTTCCTCAATTTGAATCTCAACGACAGCCCCGCCGGCACGTTGTTCAAGGGCGATGGACAAGCCACGTTGAAACCGGGCGAACTCGTCACCGGTAACGTCGAGTTGAACGGCATC
>JAGNNB010000241.1 GCA_017990865.1 Lysobacteraceae bacterium | reverse complement strand
CACAAGGGAATCAACAACACGGCGAGTACGGTTTTCAGGGACTTGGGCATGGGGACGGTCCTGTCGGGGGAAGAACGGCGGCGCACGTGCGGTAATGGGATCGATCGCGTCGCGACCGGCTACGTCGTGCGGTCGATCGCGACGGCATGCGACGAAACGCAGCGGTTTCGCTTACGGACAGAACGTCGCGACGCAGGCTTGGAAATTCCATGTGCAGTATTGACAGCGCAGATCCGGCACTTGAGCCATCGATGCGCTCACGCCCGCACCGAACAACGCGGCGCACAGGCCGATGAGCATCATGGTTTTGGATTTCACGATACGACTCCTTGTTGTATGGAACACGCGAAGCTTGCGCTCGTACGCATGCCGATAATGCGCGTCCGAAGCGGCGCCTTCCAGCATCGCTTCGACGCACCGCCCCTGACCGATGCCGATCGCGTGTCTGGCCGTCCTGGCGCCCTGCCGCCCGTCGCGAACGCGATGGCGCGGTCTGCGTACCCGCATCTCGCATGCGGGCGCGGTCCTGGTGGTCTCGTCGGGCAAGCGGGCCGGCGCACGAGACGGTCGCGACGGCCGCATCATGCGACCGCGGCCGGAACCTTGTCAAAACGTGGGGCCGCGCCATCGCTTGCCGTAACGCCACGACGCTCGCAACGCGACGACCGTCGCGATTCGGGTTCCGTACATCGGCAACCAGAACTCGCGGATCAAGCCATGATGCGCTTGAACCGCGAGTGCGCGTTCCATCGCGCGCAAAGACGGCGGCTCATTTCGAGCTTCGTTCGCAGTGCGGCAGTGCGGCATTGCGACGACGAAGTATGTGCCCAAGGGTTTGATTGGTCGGTCGCGAGTCCGGGCAAACGCCGGACTCGCGACTTGACTGTGCCGGCAGGAGCCGGCACGAACGGCGAAGCCGGCCGCGAAGCGGCGAGCCGCAAGGATGCGGCGAGTCAAAACGATCCGGAAGATCGTTTTACGACATCCCGTTAGACGCCGCAGCCCGCCAAGCACGCCTGATATGCGTTGTAGCACGCAGCGACGCAAGCCTGATAACCGGGCTTACCCGCGCAATTGTAATTGCAGCCTTGACGGTCCTCGCCGCAATCGCCGCGACAGAGCGGATCGATCGCATAACTATTGCCGCTGATTCCAGCGCCGATTCCGGCACTCAGCGCAAGTGCGGCCGTCAACATCATGGTTTTGATTTTCATGTCGATCTCCTCAATTTATTCACTCGCAAGGCTCTGTTGGAGGTCGAGCCCGGCACCTTGTCGCCCACGCGACAACACTCTTCGCCACGGCGCGGTTTTCAGCGGTAGCCGAAAAAAACGTTTCCGGCCCCGTGGCGGCAGAGACGAATCGAGCTCGTCGACGATCAATCGGCCGCAGCCGGTGAGGACAACTCGAAGCAGCCTCGTTGAACCTGGATGCTGCGGCGCTCGATTCGACGCGCACACGCTCCCAGCGAGGCCGACGCTTCGGTCTCGTTCGTCTCATTCGTAACGACAATGACGCGCGCCGCCGCGCTTGTTCTAGCGGACGGACCTATCCGGTCGAGCGTGCAGGCGAGGCCTCGATTTACCCGGTGAACTCAGGATTTCTTCTCGACGATATCGATCGCTTCGCGGATCGCCTCTTCGCGAAAACCGGCGATTTCGCGCTCGCCGATGTACAGCAGCGGTACGTATTGGCCGCCGCGCTGTTTGAACTCGGCCAACGCCTCCTTGGATTGATCCACTTGATACTCGATGTATTTCACGCCTTTCTGGTCGAACAGCGTGCGAACTTTCGCGCAATACGGGCAGCCGCTGGTCGAATACATCACGATATCCGCGCCCGCTTTGCGATACAGGGCGCTGAAATCGCCGGTCTTGTATTGCGGCTTGGGAAAGGCCTTGTAGTACATCGTCGTCGCGACCGGGCCGGCGTACACGCCGGCAGCGAAACACAGCGGAATCAGCAACACGACGAAAACGGTTTTGAGCAGCTTGTGCACGGGACTTTCCTCTCAAGCGGATGGCGATGGCGCACAGGGGTTGCGATGTTGTCTCGATGCTACGGACCGTCGTTCTGCGTGCGAGTTCCGCGCACTGAAGACGGCGCGCGCGGATCGAACATCGAAACACGCGATGCCGAACGCAGGCGCGATGTCGCACGAGGCAAGCGCGGTCGCAGCCGGTATCGTCGTGGCCGTAAGCGCCACGATCCGCGTCAGCGAGCATTCGATAAAACTGTTCGCGCACTGCCGAGCCCGACATACGCCCCGCCTGCGGCAAGCCGTCCTTTCCAATAGCGTAGCCGGGGGCGAAACAGGATCAGTACACCGCGATAGACGGTGCGTTTGCGGTGCGGGTACGTCTGCGGTGCGCGCTCAATACCGTGCGAGGTCGCCGCAACCCTCAAGCCGGCGACCGTCGGCAAGCGTAAGCACGATGGTCTGCGGACGCGGCGTGCCTTGGTCGTCGATGCAGTCCTGGGAACGGATCTCGATGTCCAGTGTCTGCGTGCTGTCCGTGGGCGTTCGCAAATGGCCATTCAGCACAAGCGTGCTGCCGGGCGGGATGTCGAGCGCACCGAAATACCGCGCCGTGCCGGTGTCGGTGCGTGCAGGCTTCGCCCAGTGCAGAGCGACATGGTGTTGCCGCGTGTCGAGCGCCCGAATTTCGATTCGCCAACCATCGCCTCGACCGATGAACGTCGCAATCGGACTGAGCTTGCCGACCATGTCCGGCGAAATTTTACCCGCGGGTTTGCCGCTGGGCGCCTCGGTCGCGGGCGGCGGCGCTTGTTTCGCGGCCGCGGCGGGCGGCGAAGCCGCGCCGCAGGCGGCGATCAGCGTGGCGAGCATCGCGACGAGCGCGGTCGCGAACGGTGTCGGCATCTTGAACGCGTGAGTCGATGCGGCCTGCGATGCGAACCGGGATGCGAAATTCGGACGAGGGGCGATACGCATGGCGATGCCTCCGAGGGTGTCGAAAACCAAGAGCAGGATGCCTCTTCCGACCGCGTCGCGCACGTTCGGTTCCGCGACCGATACCGGCTCAGAACGCGACGATGTCCATCAACAAGATCGTGCGTTTGCCGTCGCGCAGCACCTCTGCGGCCAAGCGCTTGAAGTCCGGCGACACATCGAAATCTTCGAGGCCGGGAATCGGATCGAGCAGTTCGACGCGGCCTTCGCGATCGAAACGCACGATCCGCGCGTCCATGCCATCGTCGCAGCGCACGCGATACGCGCCCCAGCACACGGTGGCCGAACAGCGGCGGTTGTCGACCTCACCGACCGTCGAATGGATGACATCCGCCGACATCGGGGTCTCCACACGACTGCCCGCGATTTCCTGCAAGCGCCCGTCGCCGTCGACACGCTGCACCGTGACCGTCGTGCCTTGCCGCAGCGCGAACACGGCGTAGTCGCCGAACGCGAATCCGTCCATCATTTCCAGCTTGCCGTCGGCGGGTTCGGGCAACGCGACGCGCGCGGCGCGGTCGCCGAGATCAAGCCACCACAGGTGATCGTCTTCGTTCGCGTAATGTTTCTGCATCAACGCGCCGTGCGCGCGAATGCGGACCATGTACTGCAGCGCGTTGTCGAACACCGGCTGCCGCCAATCGGAGACCAGCACGCGCAGCGCAGGCTCGGGTTTCGGCGTCGACTCATCGTCGCCGACGCCGAACACTTCGGTCGACACCACGCCGCCGCGTTCGGCATTCAAGGTGTATCGGTTGTAGCCGTCGTCGCCGTTGGACAACTCCGCTTTCACGGTGCCGGGCGCCGGCCATTCGATCGTCATCGGATACGCGCCGTACACCGCCATCTCGCGCGAGACCGACAGCGGCAGCAGCGTTTTCGTCTTCTTGTCGACGAGCCCGTAGCGGCGGATTTCGCCGAGAACGCCCTCGCCATCGGGCACCGACACCGCGTACGCCAGCGCGCGCGAATCCGGCGAGAACCGCGGCAACGACACATCATGCTTCTTGTCGCGAATGTCGAGTTTCGTTGCCTGCCAGCGCACGGGTTCGGCGGCGTGGGCGACGCCGGTCGAGATCGCCAAGCCGACGAGGAGCCACCGGCCGATCGAACGCGTTGTCATTCGTATGTTCTCCACATGTTTTCGCCTGGGCGCGTCGCTGAGCGCCTTGCTCAGCTCCTTAGACCCACGCCCTTCTTCAGCAGCATCAATCCGATCCCGCCCAACACCACCACGAAGCCGATCATCAGCGCGAACGCCAGCGGCACCGAGACGTCGGAGCGGCCGAGCAGGCCGTAGCGGAATGCGTTGACCATGTAGAAGATCGGATTGAAATGCGTGGCGGCTTCGGCCCAGGGCGGCAGCAGTTTCACCGAATAGAACACGCCCCCGAGATACGTGAGCGGGGTGAGGATGAAGGTCGGGACGATGGCGATGTCGTCGAACTTCTTGGCGTACACCGCGTTGACGAAGCCGGCGAGCGAAAAGATGATCGCGCCCAGCAGCACGGTGGCCAGGGTCACGAACGGGTGCGGCATGCGGATGGTGGTGAAGAACATCGCGATCACCAGCACGATCGCGCCGACCATCAAACCGCGCAGCACCGCACCGGCGACATAGCCGGTCAGGATCACCCACGGCGGCAGCGGGCTGACCAGCAGTTCCTCGATATGCCGGCCGAATTTCGCGCCAAAGAAACTGGACGAGATATTGCCGTAGCTGTTCTGGATGATGCTCATCATCACCAGCCCGGGCACGATGAAATCCATGTAGCGGATGCCGTCCATCGCGCGGATCTGCGAGCCGATCAAGCCGCCGAAGATCAGGAAATACAGGGTCATCGTGATCGCCGGCGGCACCAGGGTTTGGCCCCAGATGCGCAGGATGCGCGCCACTTCGCGGCGAACGATGGTGTACAGCGCGGTGCGATAGCGCGCGGCGACCGGGCGGGCGTCGAGCGCGGCGTCGGTCGAAGCGGCGGCGTTCGTGGAATGCGGCGATGGCGCGGTCATGCGGCGGTCTGCTGGGCGTGGTCGCCAGTGAGGCGAACGAACAATTCTTCGAGACGATTGGTTTTGTTGCGCATCGAACGCACGCGGATGCCGGCGGCGTCCAAGGCGGCGAACACGACGTTGAGGTCCATCGCGCGCGGCATGTCCAGATCGATGGTGTGATCGTCCTCGGCGGCGAGGGTCGCGCCGGGAATGGTCGGCAGCGTCGCCGGCAGCGTGCCGTCGATATCGAGCAGGAAGCCTTCGACATCGAGTTTGGCGAGCAGGCCTTTCATCGGCCCCTGTTCGACGATCCGGCCCTTGTCGATGATGGCGAGGTTGCGGCAGAGATTTTCCGCTTCCTCC
>JAGNNB010000240.1 GCA_017990865.1 Lysobacteraceae bacterium | reverse complement strand
GCTCGGGCGCATAGCGGTTGGAGATCGCGAGCGCTTCCTCGATCGATGCGGTTTCGATCAATCGCGACCGCGACAGCGCGGCACGCGCGATCTCGGCCCGCGGCAATCGCGGCAGTTGCTCGTCGAGGCATGCGCGCACCGCGTCCAACAGCGATGGCGCGTCGCTGAGCAGCAGCACTTGCGAGTCGGGACCGTGCTCGGCCTGCGACAGCAAATCCGCGGCGACATAGGCTGGATTCGCGCCGGCATCCGCGACGATCAATACTTCGGACGGGCCGGCGGGCATGTCGATCGCCGGACCGCCTTCGACCATCGAGACGAGACGTTTGGCTTCGGTCACCCACGCGTTACCGGGACCGAACAGTTTGTCGCATGCGGGAATGCGCTCGGTGCCGTACGCCATCGCCGCGATCGCCTGCGCGCCGCCGGTTTTGAACACGCGCAGACACGACGCCGCATCGCCGACGGCGACGCGCGCGGCGAACAACACCGCCGGATCGGCGCTGCCGTCCGTACGCGGCGGCGTACACACGACGATCTCGCCGCAGTTCGCCAAGCGCGCGGGCACGCCCAACATCAGCATGGTCGAAGGCAATGGTGCGCTGCCCGCTGGAATGTACAGGCCGACGCGTCCGATGGCGCGCACGATGCGGCGACATTCCACGCCGGGCGCGGTACGCACCGCATACTCGCGCAGACCGCTGTCGCGATGAAAGGCGTCGATGCGCGCGGCCGATTCGCGGATCGCGGCCTTCAGCGTCGGGTCGAGCATCGCTTCGCCGGCGTCGAATTCCGATTCGGAAACTTCCAACATGTCGGCTGTCATTTCGGCGCGATCGAAGCGCTTCGCGTAATCGAGCAAGGCGGCATCGCCGCGTACGCGCACGGTATCGACGATCGCCGCGACGCGCTCGCGCACATCAGCCGCCGTTTCCTGCGTCGGGCGACGCAGAGTCTCGGTTCGCGCGGCCGCGTCGAGCGCAGGCCAGCGCAACGTCGCGGGGATCGATGACGATATCGCGTTCATGCCAGCATTCGCTCCACCGGCACCACCATCAAACCCCGTGCGCCTGCGCGCTTCAGATCTTCGAGCCGCTGCCACGTCATCGCGCCGTGGCACAGCGCCTGCATCGCGATATCTTGACCACCGTCGAGCGCGGTGAGCGTCGGCGGCTCGGCGTCCGGCAGCAATAGCATCAATTGCGGCACCGCGGCGCGCGGGGCTTGCAGCATCAACAACTTGCTGTCGCGGATTTTCATCACGCCGTCGAGCCGGCGAATCAGCAGATCGGCGATGGTTCCGCGCACGTCGCCGAAGGGTTCGGACGGGCCGGCCAGCACCGCTTCGCTGTCGAGCACCACTTCCACCGGCTTCAGGCGATTTGCGGCGAGCGTGCCGCCGCTGGACACCAGATCGCAGACCAAATCGGATTGTCCGAGGCGCGGCGCCAATTCGACCGAGCCGGACATCATCACCACGCCCGCCTCGATGCCGCGTTCGCGCAACCATCGCGTCAACAACGCCGGATAGCTGGTCGCGATGCGTTTGCCCGGCAGTTGTTCGCTCGGCCGCCACTCCCAATCGTCGGGAATCCCGAACATCAAACGACAACGCCCGAATCCCAATGCGCGCCACTCGTTGAACGGCGCCGCATCGCCGCGCATTTCGCGCTCGTAAGTTTGTTCGAGCAGCACGTTGCGCCCGACCATGCCCAGATCGCAAACGCCATCGGCGATCAAACCGGGGATATCGTCGTCGCGCACCAGCAGCAGATCCACCGGCAGCGATTCGCCGTAGTAAAACAATTTGTCGCGGCTTTCCTGCCAACTCAGGCCCGCAGCGGCCAAGAGGGCCAGCGCGGGCTCGCTGAGGCGCCCTGATTTCTGGATCGCGATGCGCAAACGATCGCGCGTGTTCGTCTTCATACTCGTACTTTGGGAACGCTGCATGTCGGGCGCCTTTACTGTGCGCCGCCGCGGCGCTGTCGTCGTTTGATGGCCAGGCCGTAACCGCCGGCGCCGCGCTCGAGCGTGCGCGCGACGCGGCCGATCGTGGTCACGCTCACGCGGGTGCGGTCGTGGATTTCGCGGTAGGGCACGCCGTCCAACAGCAGGGGAACGACGCGCCAACGGTCGACCATCGCCTCCAATTCGGCCGGCGTGCACAGGTCTTCGAGAAACGCGCGGACATCGTCGGGCCGAGTCAGACCGGCCAGGGCCTGCGCGAGCGCGTTCAGGCCGGCTTCGGCGTCGCGGTCGGTCAAAGGTTGGGGACGCTGCTTCACGGCGGTCGGGCTCGAGGATGTCGGATGGCGATTCGGGCGATGGAGGGTTCGGAACGAGTCTGCGCGGGGTGTTTGGGAACTCGCGCGGACGCATTCAATGTATTAACGTGCTAATACGTTAAACGACCCGTGCCCCACGCGTCAACCCTGCTGCGCCCAGACCGTCGCGCGCCCGTGCCCGCCCTCCAACTGGGTCGACATGACGACGGCGCGGTCCCGCGCCCTGCGGATCGAAACCCGATGGGCGATCCGCGCAAGCGTGACGCAGTCGCATTGACGGCCGGCGCGGGCGCGTGATACCGATGCGCGGCGACGAGACGTTCGCAAGGCGAGCGCCGCTCGTCGCGCCCTGTCCAACCGAAGAATGGAGTCGTTATGGAAAAGAACCACACCTTGTTCGCGTTCAAACTCGCGTCGAAAGAAGACGCGGCCGTCCGCCAAGCCGAAGCCGGCAAACCGAAATGGCAACCGCGCGACGGCGTTTCCATCGCCGGCTGCACGCGTCATGGGCGCTGGGACGTTCGCGCCTGGGGCATGCTGGGCAGCGATAGCGGCATCTCCTGCTAATCCTGCGATGCGCTACGCGAAGAGCCTGAGGGGAGGCTCTTCGTTTTCCCGCGAGCGCCGCCTCCAGCTTGCGCAACGCAACACACCCGTCTCCCGCACGCCCGCGAAACACGAACGCCCTCACGAATTTCGCGCGTCCGCGTGACGATGGACGACTTCGCCGACCGCCATCGGGCGCATTCGTTGACGCCCTTATGGCCGCATGCTACTCATGCCGTCGCGCCGCACCCGGCGCCGAAACGTCGCCGATGCGAGGTTTCGTCCCCCGATCGAAAAAAAGGACGCTTTCATGAACAAGTCGCAGACGCTCTTCGCATTCCGCTTGGCCGCTCAGACGTCGGCCGAATCGACGAGCCAGGACACCAACGCTCAAGACAAATGGCAAGCGCAAAACCGCGATGCGGTCGCGGGTTGCACCGATTATCGCTGGGAAGGCAATCTCCGCTACGGCACGCGCTTCAGCGCCGACGCGGGCATCTACTGCTGAGCATCCCTCGATCCGCGAGGTAGCGAACGCCGAGGGACGCTGGCGCCAGGCTCTCGGCGTTTCGTTTCGCGGCTCGATGAGCGGCGCCCTCGCGAGCGATTCGCTATCGTTTCGTTCGTTTTCCGCTGACGTAGCGTTATGCGATCGAATGTTCGTTGACACGTTTTTTCGCGCATGTTAGTCATGCGCTGCGGTGGCGCGTCGGATCGCGACGCGCGACACGCACAGTGCTTTCGTTCATCAATCGAAAAGGAGATGCACATGGAAAAGACGCAAAAAACATTCGCGTTCCGTCTGGCGCAACAGCATAGCGCCGCCAAGACCGAAGCCGACGAAGCGAAGTGGCAGACCCGCGACGGCGTGGCCGTGGCCGGCTGCACGGATCCCACGCATCAAGGCGATTATCGCTACGGCACTCGTTGGAGTTCCGACAACGGCGTGTGGTGCTGAGTCCGTACCGCGAATGCGAAGGGCCCCGAAAGGGGCTCTTCGCCCGTAACATCACGGCGCTCGATTTCTCCGTTATCGCGCCACGCATTGCCCGCATCCGTCCCACAACAACAACCTCGACGCGCCCCCGCACGTGAACCGCCGCATTCTGATCGTCACCAACACCGCCGATCTTCACGCGGATCTCGTCGCCGAACGTCTGGCGCAGCGCGGTTCGCCCGCGTTTCGATTGAATCTCGACGAATTTCCCGCACGCTACGAACTCGACCTGCGCTTGGAGCGCGGCGTCTGGGGCGGCACATTGCGTTACTTGCCGAACGCGGACACGCTGGACATCGCGCGCATCGGCGCGGTGTGGACGCGCAAGACCGCCGAGTTCGCCTTCGCCAGCGACGACCTCGGTCCGCAGGAACGCGCGTACGCCGGTAAAGAGATGGAGCACATGCTGTTCGGTCTCCTGTACGGGCTCGATTGTTTCTGGATGAGCCATCCCGCTGCGCTCCGCGGCGCGATGTGGAAAGGCGAACAACTCGCGCGCGCGGCGAAGCACGGTTTCGATGTGCCGGCATCCGTCGTCACCAACCGAGTCGATAGCGCACGCGCGTTTCATGCCTCGGCGGACGGCGACATCGTGTTCAAGGCGCTCGCGTCGCCGTTCCTCGGCGCAGACATGGTCGAACCCGAGGACCGCGTCACCGCCGGCCTGCCGACGACGCGCATCGGCAGCGAACATGAGGCCTTGCTCGATGCGGTGGCCGAGCTGCCCTGTTTCTTCCAGCGCTACGTGCCGAAACGCTACGAACTGCGCGTGACGGTGATCGACGATCTGGTATTCGCCGCGAAGATCCATTCGCAGGACGATCCGCGCACGACGATCGATTTTCGCGATTTCAGCGCGCCGATCCGTTACGAAGCGACGCGTTTGCCCGACGAGATCGAGCGTCGCTGTCGCGACTACGTGCGGAGTTACGGATTGACCTACGGCGCGATTGATCTGATCGTCACGCCCGACGGCCGCTACGTATTCCTGGAAAACAACCCGGCGGGGCAGTTTCTGTTCGTGGAACAATTGGTGCCCGAATTCAAGATGCTCGATGCCCTCGCCGATCGTCTGATCGTCGGCTGTCATGCCGGGGTCCGCGTCGGTGCCCATGCGACCGTCTGATGCCATGACCCCACTGCCCGACGCGCTCTGCACCCATCTTCAAGCGCTGCGCGCGCGCACCGGCAACGCGACGCTGGCGTTCGCTGCATCGAATATCGAAATCGATCTATTGCCGCCGCTGTACGAGGCCTTGCGCGCGCTTGATCGCACACCGCGACTGGATGTGGTGGTGTATCTGCGCGGCGGCGAAGTCAACGCCGCACGCCGATTGGCGTTGCTGCTGCACGAATTCGCCGACTCGCTGCGCTTTTTGGTGCCCCACTCCTGCGAATCCTCGGGCACGCTGATGGCGCTGGCCGCGCACGAGATCGTCGCCGGACCGCTGGCCGTGTTCACGCCGATCGATCCGCACCTCAATGCCGCCGAAGGGCAAAGCGGCCCCGGCG
>JAGNNB010000239.1 GCA_017990865.1 Lysobacteraceae bacterium | reverse complement strand
TCAAAGCCCTGCGCGACGAAGGCAAACAATTCCCGGTGCTGATCCTCACCGCGCGCTCCAGTTGGCAGGATAAGGTCGAAGGCCTGAAACAGGGCGCCGACGACTATCTGGTCAAACCTTTCCACGTCGAAGAGCTGCTGGCGCGCATCAACGCGCTGGTGCGTCGCGCCGCCGGCTGGAGCAAGCCCTCGCTCGAATGCGGCCCGGTGACGCTGGATCTGGCCGCGCAAACGGTCACCGTCGCCGGTCAGAACGTCGACTTGACCAGCTACGAATACAAGGTGCTGGAGTACTTGATGATGCACGCGGGCGAGTTGGTCTCGAAGGCCGACCTGACCGAGCACATCTATCAGCAGGATTTCGATCGCGATTCGAATGTGTTGGAAGTCTTCATCGGTCGCCTGCGCAAGAAACTCGACCCCGACGGCGCGCTCAAGCCGATCGAAACCGTGCGCGGTCGCGGCTATCGCTTCGCCATCGCCCGCACCGGCGAGGCTTGAGCGACGGTCGGCCGCCGACAACCGAAGCAATACGGATGCGCCGATGAGTCGTGAGCCGCGGGGCAGCGCGGATGCCCGATAGCAAACGCCCGCGCTCGCTACAGACGCGACAGTTGTTGGCGGCGGGCATGGGCTTGTGCGCCTTTCTCGCGCTGGCGGGTTACGCGCTGGATCGCGCCTTCATCCGCACCGCCGAAGCCGAACTTCGCGAACACTTGCGCGATTTCGCCTTGTACTACGCCGATGCGACCGAATTCGGTCGCGGCGGCGGTTTGGTGCCGCCGTTCGAAGACCGCATTCCCGACCCGCGTTTAAAGCGCCCCGGCAGCGGCCTGTACGTGCAGATCGTGCTGCCGCACGCGCAATGGGAATCGGACTCCGCGCACGGCCCCGAATTGCCGCAACCCGGGCCGCTCCTGGCGGCGAACGAAACGCGTTTCGAAGGCCCGTTGGCGATGATCCGGGCCAACGGTCGCGAGAGCAGGGTGTATCGCTATAGCTTCGGCTTGGTCTGGCCGGGCGACGATCTGTCCGACGAGATTCCTTACACCGTCCACATTCTCGAAGACACGCAAAACCTCGATAACCAACTGTCGCGTTTCCGGCGCGCGCTGTGGGGCTATCTGGGCGGCGTGGCGACGGTGCTGATGCTGTTGCTGGTGGTGATTCTGCGTTGGGTCCTCGGCCCGGTGCGTGCGATGACCGGCGAACTCAAACGCGTGCAGCAGGGCAACGCCAGCCGCATGAGCGCGAAATACCCGCGCGAATTGGCGCCGCTGGCCGACAGCATCAACGCCTTCATCGAAAGCGAGCGCGAAAACCTCGAACGTCAGCGCAACATCCTCGCCGACCTCGCGCACAGCCTGAAAACGCCGCTCGCGGTGTTGCATACGCGCTTGGACAACGCCACCGACGACGCCGAATTGCGCCAGGACTTGGGCGAACAGCTCAAGCGCATGAACGACATCGTCGGTTATCAACTGAGTCGCGCCGCCTCCGCCGGCCACAAACTCTTCGCCGCGCCGCTGGCGATCGAACCCGACGCCGAAGACATCGTGCGCGGGTTGGAAAAGGTGTACGCGCGCAAAGGCGTGCTGTGCGAATTCGAAATCGCCGCCGGCGCGCGTTTCTACGGCGAACGCGGCGATTTGCAGGAACTGCTGGGCAATCTGCTCGAAAACGCCTTCAAATGGGCGAGCAGTCGCGTGCTGCTGACCGCGCGCGTCGGCGAAAGCGCGCCCAACCGGCGTCCGGGCTTGGTGCTGATGGTCGAGGACGACGGCCCGGGCATTCCGCAGGATCGCATCGGCCTGGTGTTGCAACGCGGCGTGCGCGGCGACGAACGCGTGCAAGGCCACGGCATCGGTTTGGCGATCGTGCAGGACATCGTGCGCGGCTACCGCGGCGAACTCGACGTCGGCGTCTCCGAAGAACTCGGCGGCGCGAAATTCAGCGTGGCGTTGCCGCCGGGGCTTTGAGGTCGGCATCGTGATCGCACGGCGGCGCGGGCGATTCGCCGTAGAACTTGCGCAAATGTTCCGCCACCGCCGGCAAGGTTTCGCGCAACAACCGCGGCGCGGCGAAATGGTATTCGCTGCACACCGCGAAGAATTCTTCCGGCGACTCGGCCGCGTAAGGATCGATCGCGGTGTCCTCGTCGCGATCCACCGCCGCCGCGAACACGGCGTATTCGCGCTCGAAATCCCGCGCCCACGCGCGTTGCCATTCGCGCGGCAGCGGCGGCGTGCCGTCCATCTCGCCGTCCAACGCGTCGAGCTTGTGCGCCATTTCGTGCACCGGCAGACACAGCCCCTTCCAAGGCGAGGCGATGTCGGCCAGCACATCGGTCCAGGACAATATAAGCGGCCCGGCCTCCCAGGCCTCGCCGATCAATTCGTCTTCCCACTCGTGCTGCACCTCGTCGTCGTCGACATCCTCGCGATGCACGCGGAACGCCTCCGGATAGACGATCAACTCCGACCAGCCGTGCAGACCTTCGGCGCCGAACTCGAGCAAGGGCAGACAACACAACGCAGCGAGCCGCACGCGATCGCGATCGTCGAGCGTCAATTCGCCGATCGGCGAGATGGTCTTTTCGCGCAGGAAACGCGTGCTGAGTTCGCGTAAACGCTCGCGCCGCGTCGCGTCCATCGACGACAACCACAGCAAGCCCTCGCAGCTATCGCGCCAGAGCGAATCGTCGAGAGAGTCGCGGCGAGCGCCGCCGAACAGTCCTTGTAACCAGCGCACACGAGTACGTCAGAGAAAATCGAAGGGCGGGCGCCCTCAGCGCATCGCGCTCAGCGGATCATGCCCGGGATGAAGCGATGCCAGCGCGGCGCCTGCTTGGCGTTGGGCTGGTCGCGATATTGCGTGGTTTGCGGCTTGGCCTTCGCGGGAGCGCTTTGCGCAGCGCGCTTGGCCGCGGGTTTCGGCGACGGCGGCGCTTCTTCGGCTTCCCCACCGACGCTGTCGACCTCGGCCACCGCATCGTCGTTGCCGACGAGGGCCGAGGTCTTGGCCAACAGGTGCGAGCTGGCGAACGCCAGCGGGAGCAACAAGGCGAGGGCGAGACGGCGGCTCATGGGAGGTCCACTGTGGGCCTTGGCCGGCCCGAATGAACGGCGACTATACCCTAGGAGAATGACTGTCTGCAGAACGACGCCTGCTGCGGCGCAACACCCGAACGCCGTCGGTTCCGGCAGACTCGCGGCGTGAGCGCCTACGACCTCTTCCCCGCCTCCGGCCCGACCACGCACCCGACTGCCCTGACCGCCCCGGCCTTGCGCCGGGCGTTGATCGCAGGGGCGAGGCGCGTCATCGCCTCCCGCGATGGGCTCAATAAAATCAACGTCTTCCCGGTCGCCGACGGCGATACCGGCAACAATCTGGCCTTCACTCTCGGCAGCGTGCTTAACGGCGCCTTGAGTCGTCGGAGCCGGCATATCGGCGAGTTGCTGCGCAGGATCGGCGACGACGCCATCGACGGAGCACGGGGCAATTCCGGCGCAATCCTGGCGCAGTTTCTGCACGGCGTGGCCGAACATGCGCGATCGCGTCCGGTGCTGGACGCGGCCGCGCTGGCGGCGGCGGTGCGGCACGGCGCCGCCAGCGCCCGCAATGCCCTGGCCAAGCCGGTGGAAGGCACGATCATCAGCGTGATCGACAGCTTCGCGGACGCCATGCACGAAGCCGCCGCGCAACTGCGCGACGCCAAGCCCAGCGATGTGCGCGGCAGCTTCGCGCGCGGGCTGGCGCACGCACGCAGCGCGTTGGCGCGCACACCGCAGCAAATGGCGCTGTTGCAGAAAGCCGGCGTGGTCGATGCCGGCGCGCAGGGCTTCGTCGATCTGCTGGAAGGCATCGCCGAATTCGTGGAGACCGGTCCGCGCGCGACCCGACTGCGCGCGCCGGTGGCGGCCGCGAACGAGACGCTGGACGGCGACGTCCATCCGGCGCACGACGATGTCGATCCGCAGCGCCGTTGGTGCACCGAATGCTTGCTGTTGGCCGACGCTGACGCCGCGCCGATCGAGCGCGAGGCGCTGCGTGCGGCGCTGGCGGCGATCGACGCGGATTCCACGGTGCTGGCCGGCGGCGAGCGCCGCATGCGCGTGCATGCGCACGTCGCCGATCCGCAGGCCTTGTTCGACGCCTGCGCAGGCTTGGCCACCGTCGAAGGCATGAAAGCCGACGACATGCTGCTGCAATCGCGCAGCCTCGAACAGAAACGCCTGGTCGCGGTGGTGACCGATAGCGCCGCCGACCTGCCCGACGCGATCGCCGAGCGCTACGGTCTGCACGTGGTGCCGGTTCGCGTGGATCTGGACGGGCGGGACTATCTCGACAAGATCGGTCTGGCGACCGGCGAGTTCTATCGGCGCATGGCCGCCTCGCGACAACTGCCGCGCACCAGTCAACCGCCGCCGGGCGATTTCCGCCGCACTTTCGATTTCCTCCGCTCGCATCGGCCGGCGACGGTGTATGTCGGTCTATCGCGTGCGGTCTCCGGCACGCTGCAATCGGCCGAACATGCGGCGGCGCGGATCGAAGGCGGCGATGTCCGTGTGTTCGACAGCGCGAATGCGGCCGGCGGCCAAGCCTTGTTGGCGTGGCGCGCGGCCGAACTGGCCGCAACCGGCGCCGATGCGGATGCGATCGTGCGCGAACTGGAGCGACTGCGCCCGCTCACGCTGACCTGGGCGATCATCCGCGATATCAGCCATGCGGTGCGCGGCGGACGCATTCCGCGTTGGGCCGCGCCGGCAGTGCGGTTCACCGGGCTCACGCCGATCGCCAGCGTGCGGGCGGATGGACGACTCGGCGTGGCCGGCGGATTGGTGGCGAAAGCCAAGGCACCGGAAGCGTTCGCGCGCTATGTCGCTAATCGCGCGGTCGCCGCGCTGCGAAACGCGGCCGGCGCACAGGATTTACGCTTGCGCGCGATCGTGGGCCATTGCGATGCCCGCGAGGATGCGGTGCGATTGGCGACGGCGCTGCGCGCGCAATTCGATGCACGCCTCGTGCACGTCGACGAACTCCATCTCGTCGAAACCGGCCCCGCGCTCGGCGCGCACGCGGGGCGCGGCACGCTGGTGGTGTCGCTGCAACCGGCGCCGCGCTGAGGATGCGATGAAATTATTCTGGCTGTTCGTGTGCGGATGCCTCGTCGGCGCGGCCAGTTGGCCCATCGCGGGCGTGTTGTCCGGGCGTTTCGAACCCTTCGACTCGGCCATCGGGTTTTATGTGTGCCAAGCGGTGTTGGCGCTGCCCGCCTTATGGGCGAGTCTGCGCTTCGGGCTGTTGCGAACGCTGCCGCTGCTGTTCGGCGCATGGGTCGGCG
>JAGNNB010000238.1 GCA_017990865.1 Lysobacteraceae bacterium | reverse complement strand
GAGATTTTCCGCTTCCTCCAGATAATGCGTGGTGAGGATGATCGTGGTGCCTTGGGCGTTGATCTCCTTGAGCGTCTTCCACATCCCGCGGCGGATTTCGATATCGACGCCGGCGGTGGGCTCGTCGAGAATCATCAGCCGCGGCCGGGTCATCATCGCGCGCGCGATCATCAACCGACGCTTCATGCCGCCGGACAACGTGCGGCTCATCTTGTCGGCCTTGTCCCACAACTGCGCGTCCTTGAGCGCGCGCTCGGCGCGCACCAATGCCTCGGCACGCGGTACGCCGTAGAACCCGGCGTAATTGGTGCAGATGTCGAGCGGCTTCTCGAACATGTTGAAGTTGATTTCCTGCGGCACCAGGCCGATCAGGCGCATCGCGTCGTCGCGGCGGGCGGCGATATCGACGCCGAACACGCGGACCTCGCCCGCGGTTTTGTTCACCAGCGAGCTGACGATGCCGATCAGGGTGGATTTGCCGGCGCCGTTGGGGCCGAGCAGGGCGTAGAAATCGCCGGGCATCACGTCCAGCGAGATGCCTTTGAGGGCTTCCACGCCGTTGTCGTAGGTCTTGCGCAGGTCCCGCACGCTGAGGGCGGGCGTCGCGGGCGCGGCGCGTTCGGGGGAGTCGGTCGATTCGGCCATGGCGCGACGGGGCGCGGTGCTCGGGCGGCGGAACCGGTAGTATAGGCGCTGCGTCGGTCGCCCGGACCCGATGGCTCACCGACACGGATCGTCCCACTCGCGTTTCGTGCCCGCGCCTCGCGTCCGAACCGTCGTTCGCGCCGTCCCCCGCGTCGGTTCCGCTTTCCACTTTCATACGCTCCGGTCGACTCCGTGTCCGCACACTTTCCGCTCAAACTCGTCGGTCGCCGCATGCTGGCCCCGACCGTGGCTCACCTCAGCTTCCTGCGCGACGATGGCGCGCCGCTGGATTGCATCCCGGGGCAGTTCCTGCAGGTGCATTTCCACTACGCCGACGGCACCGCGACCAAGCGCAGTTACTCGCTGGCGACGCAACACGACCATGCGATGAGCCCCGGCGACTCGGTGGAGATCGCGGTCAGTTATGTAGCGGGCGGCGCCGCCACCGCGTTGTTCGAGAATTTGCCGCTCGGCGGCACGGTGCAAGCCAGCGGCCCCTATGGCCGTTTCTGTCTGATGCCCGGCGACGCCAATCGCCGCTACCTGCTGATCGGCACCGGCACCGGCGTCACCCCGTACCGCGCGATGCTGCCGCAACTGGCGGCGGCGATCGACCAACGCGGCATCGAAGTGGTGCTGTTGTTCGGCGCGCGCACGCCGGAAGAATTGCTGTACGGCGACGAATTCCGCGCCTTCGCGAATCTGCACCCGAACTTCCGCTTCGTGCCCTGTTTCTCGCGCGAACTGCCGGCCGCCGACTCGCCGCACGCGCATGTCGATGTGCGCAAGGGTTACGTGCAGGACCAACTCGCCGAATTCGCCCCCACCGGCGACGGCGACATCGCCTACCTCTGCGGCAACCCGAATATGGTCGACGCCTGTTTCGAAGCCTTGAAACACTGCGGCCTGCATGTGCCGCAAATCCGACGCGAGAAGTACGTCAGCAGTAAATAATCGCCGTCTGCGGTTCGACGAGCGCGTATCGATGGGTGCTGATCGATGGGCACGTTTTGATTGGCACGTACCGATGCGCGCCGAAGCGATTGCTTGGACTTATCGCGTCATGCGGCAGGTCGCATTCGGGTAGCGCTTTTTCGTTTCCGTTTCCGATAACACCGCCTCGACGGCCATCGCCGAAGTATCGAGCACGACGCCGTAGCAAAACGGCCGCAACGGTCCGGTCGCTCCGTTTGCAGCTTGCAGCGCGATCGAAAGCGTCAAGCGATCGTTCCGCCACGCCGCCACCGACGCCGTATAGAACGCGATCGTATTCGTCGGCCCGAGCCGGTCGCGCACCGCATCGCGAACGACGCTGTCGATACGGTCGGCATCGTTAGCCGACCGGCGCCCAGCGATACGCTCGGCATCGTAAAACCGCAATTCGTGGTGGCCCGCGCCCGGCCGATCCAGCACCAGCAACCTATTGCCCCGCGGGCTCCATTGCATTCGTGCCGCCCGCGTCAGTACGAACAACGGGACGCGTCGTCCGTCCGAACAGCGAATCAGCGCGACCGGCGTTTCGTTATCGTCCGAACGCAGACCCGCGCGCGCATCCACTTCGATCGCCCACACCCGCGAGGGCGAGACCACGCGCGCCGGTTCGCTCCAGTGCAGTGTCGCCGCTTCGCGCGCAGGCGCAAGGCAGGCGGACGCATCCGTCGCGGCGGCAGGCAAGCCGATGCTGGCGACGACGAGCGCGAACGCGCCGCGAACCCGTATCGTCGCGCCTCGCAAAGGCATCCTCATTCGCGCCCCTTTTTGCGTGGTTCGGCGATGCGTTCCAACGTCGAGCGCTCGACCTTCGACAACGCGTCGGAATGGCCGCAATTGTCGACGAAAAACCATTGTTCGTCCTTCGTCAGGAACAGCAGATACCGTTCTCCGCGCGTCATCGGAAATCGGGAGCTCGTGTTTTCCGAGCGAACGACGATGCGACCGCGAACGTCGCCTTTGAAAACACGCTCCAGCCTCACGTGGTACGACACCGCGATATAGCCCTCGGGGTCGTTCGCGTCGCGCACGTAACGCTGAGCGGTGGCGACGCCGATCGCGACGGCATCGCTCTGGGCGAATTCGGCGTCGAGCGAGGGCCGTCGACCATCCGTACACAGCGCTTGCGCTTGAAAGGACACGGCAAGACCGACCCAAAGAATTGGCCATAGCGAACCCTGCGGGCGCTTCGTGTTGCGTTTCGAGAACATGCCGATCTTTCGATGGTCGATGGCGTAGACGTTCTTTCGAACAACGGCCGATCATGCGCACTATACCTGCCGCCATGACCTCTGGCCGATCTCGCATGGCGCCGGAACGCCTAGGATGCGGAACATTCGAAGCCCGGGGCCGCACATCATCCGTATCGCGAGCGTAGTCGAGGCGTTTCCGCCATCGTCGGCCGATGAGGCGCGTTCGCGTGCGTGCGTTTTCGCCGGGAACCCGCGCACATGAACGCGCAGGACGACGCTGCGGCCGATGCACCGAAAAGCCCGAAGAAGAAAAAACCCGGATGGCTCGGTCTGCTCGCCTTCGCGGTGGGCGGCGGCTTCATCGGTTGGCTGGGCGCAAAATTCGGCGCGCAAAAAGAAACGATTCGCGCGCTGTTCGGTCCTTTGGATGCGTTGAGCGCGTTCGATCTGCTGGCGCTGCCGCTCTCGCTGTTTCTGGTCGTGCTGTGGCACGAGCTGGGCCATTTGGCCGGCGGCATGCTGCGCGGGATGCGTTTCCTGCTGTTGATCGTCGGGCCGCTGCGCTTGCGACGCACGGTCTCGGGCTTGAAGCTCGACTGGTTTCTGCGCGGCGAGACCTTCGGCGGCTTGGCGGCGGCGATGCCGACGAAAGATCGCATCGGCGCGCGCGAATTTCTGCCGTTGGTGATCGGCGGGCCATTGGCGAGTTTGCTGCTGGCGGTCGCCGGTTTCGCGACGGCGTACGCGCTCGATGGTCGCTGGGCGGCGCATGCGGGGATCCTCGGCGCGTTGTCGTTCATGATTTTTCTCGCGACCGCGATTCCGATGCGCGCGGGCGGCTTTCTCAGCGACGGCATGCAGTTCCTCGAACTGCTGCGCGGCGGGCCGGCGGTGGAACAACGCACGCTGTTGGTCGCCGCCTACGCCGAAAGCCTCGCCGGTACGCGCCCGCGGGATCGCGACGCCACGCTGCTGGAGCGCGGCTTGGCGCTGGCGGGGCACGAGCCCATGCGCGATGTGGCGCTGCAGTGGATGGCGTATCAGGCCGCGCTGGACCGGCGCGAACTGGACCGCGCCGGGCACTGGATCGACCGCGTCGCCGACGGTTATGCCGCGTATCCGGCCGGGTTCCGCGAAGCGCTGGCCTGCGATGTGGCGTATTTCGCGGCGCGTTATCGCAGCGACCTGCCGACCGCCCTGACATGGTCCGAACGGGCGAAGGGCGGCATGGTCGAAACCGTGGCCCGCGCCATGACCGAAGCGGCGATCGCGTTGGCCCGCGACGACGCGGCGGCGGCGACGGCGGCGGTCGAACGCGGCGACGCGGCATTGCGCGAGGTCGCCGATGCCGGCACGATTCCGCTGCTGCAAGACGAGCTGCGCGCGTTGCGCGCCGAGGCGCAGACGCGTTCGGCGGCGATGGCAGGCCTCTGATCGCGCCGCGACAGTCACATTCGTCGCGACCGCACGTCCAAGTTCCGAACGAACGCGGCCAACCTGCGCGATCGCTTCAATCCACGCTCCGTTCCATGTCCCGCCATCGAGGATTTCCATGACCACCGCCCGACTTTCGTCCGGACGACGCGTTACGTTCCGATCCCGCCTCGTCGCGGCCTCGCTCTTCGCCGCCTGCGCGCTGACGTTGGCCGGCTGCGATAGCGCGCAGCAGGACGCCGGGCCGCGCGCCGACGCGAACGGCGATCTGCGCTACGGCGCCATCACCTTCAAACCCTGCGCATTGAGCCAACGGCGCATCGCCGCGGTGGAAGCGCAATGCGCCACGTTCGCGGTGCCGGAGAATCACGACGCCCCGAACGGTCGCAAGATCGAATTGGCGTTGGCGTTGATCCCCGCGACCGGACAAGCCACACCGGATCCGATCGTGTTTTTGGCCGGCGGCCCGGGGCAATCCATTCTCGAGGCGTATCCGCATTTGCATGCGGGCTTGCGCGACGCGCGACGCAATCGCAACGTCTTGTTGATCGACGCCCGCGGCACCGGGAAATCCCATCCGCTGCGCTGCACGGAGATGGATCGTCTGCAGGACGCGCCAGCGTTGTGGCGCGACCGCGAAGCGATCCGCGGCATCGCCGCGAGCTGCCGCGACCGTTTGAGCAAGACCTCGGATCTGCGGTTCTACGGCACCGGCGACCATATCCGCGACCTGGATGCGGTGCGCGCGGCGCTGGGCGTGGAGCGTTTCAATCTGGTCGGCATTTCTTACGGTACGCGCGTGGCGCAACAATTCGCCGGGCGCTATCCGGCGCGCACGCGCACGGTGACGCTGGATTCGATCGCGCCCAACACGCTGGTGCTGGGTCAAGAGCACGCGCGCAATCTCGACGACGCGTTGAAACGGCAGTTCGCCCGCTGCACGGCGGATGCGGCATGCAAGCGCAATCTCGGCGACCCGGCGGCCACGCTGGCCACGGTGCGCGAACGCCTGCAGGCCGGCGGTTTGGCGCCGGTGCGCTATCGCGATTCGAAGACCGGCGATTGGCGCGAGGAAACGCCGA